>NZ_JBSFGJ010000301.1:0-11445 GCF_053596515.1 Nonomuraea sp. NPDC001684 | reverse complement strand
ATCCGGGCGACCGCCCAGACGTACTCGACCGGGCGGCGTCCGGCGGTGGTGGCGCCCGTGTGCGTGACGGGCCTGTCGATCGTGGCGGCCATGACGATCCCCTTTCAGCGATGGTTCGTCGTTCTCTTCCGCGCCTCCATCGCACCGTTTTCCGCGCGCCGCGGGCAGTGTCCTACGACCGTCGGTCGAAGGACCTTGGTCCTCACCGCCGTGCCGCCGCGGTGGCCGCGACCCCGTCTTCGGTGCATCGCCCAGGCGCCGCCGCCACACCCCGTAAATGACGAAAATATGGCCATTTACCGACGCCGAAGTGACCGGGCCGTAATGGCACCTTTCTCCCGAATTTTCCCACGGAAAAACGTGTGGATCTTGTGTCTTGACCTGGGTGATGGCGCGTGTAAGGCTTCGAGCCAAATGATCTAGCGCCCGCGATCTGCCACGAAAGGCTGGGGCTTAATGGCGCATTTATCCTCTCTTCGTACCGTCAAGAATTCTCTCCTCCAACTGGAGGTCGAGGACGCCGAGGCCGCCTCGCTGGCCTCCTGGACCGGCCACGTCCGCTACACCCCGAAATACGGGTCGCGGAAGACCACCGCGGAAACCTGGGGGCTCGAACTCGCTCCCCTGTCCTCCCTCACGGCAGGCGTCAACTCGGTCCGCGGACGCGAACGAGAGCGCTTCTCCCTGGCGGGCGGCGAGGTCGTCGTCTACGACTGCGAGGATCCCTCCGACGCCAGGTGGGCGGCCTGGCTCGGACCCTGGCACATGGCCCACGGGCTCTTCTACTCCCCCGAGTGGGAGTCGGCCGACATCGTCGACATGTTCAGCCGCGTGACGTGGCAGGACACCCCCGAGGGCATGATGGCCGACGGCGGCAAGCGGTTCGACGTCTCCATGGAGCTCTACGCGATCTCGATCGCGGGTGTCGGCACCATGACGGTCGAGCCGAAGCAGGCGGGGATCAACCGCATCCCCAAGTGGCGGGGCTACGGGGCGCCCTCGGGCGAGCTGTGGCGGCTGCCCGCGCCCCCGTCCGACTCGGTGGCCCCCTTCCTGCTGGTCACCGACACCGCCATCGTCACGCTGCATCCCTGGAACGCCCCGAGCTACAACAAGGCGGGCGTGGCGGCCCGCTCGGGCGCGGGCACCCCGGAGACCGCGGCCGACTTCCTGAACAAGGTCAAGCGCGTCGAGTGGCGGGCCTGACGTGGAACCGCTGACCGCGGTGGTCATCATCCTGGCCGTCCTGGTCGCTCTGCTGTTCGCGGCGGGGGCCGGACTCTACCGGCGGGTACGCGAGCTGGAACTGGCCACCTACAACGGGGTCGGCGTGCGCTTCGCCGCGGCCGGGTCCGAGGCCCAGGCGAACGGGCTGGGCGTGCCCGGCGCCACGACCATGGTCATCAAGGTCAACCGTCGCTGCCCCATCTGCGACGACGTCCTGCGCGCTGCCGCCGGGATGGCGCCCGGCCTGCCCTCGGACCTGTCGTTCACCGTGTTGTCGGACGACCCCGGGTTCGACAAGTCCCTGCCCGATTCCATCCGGGTGATCAAGGACCCGGCGATCTGGCGCGCGGCGAGCGTGCCCTACAGCCCGGCCCTGCTCGTCGTGGACGAGAACGGCGTCGTGGTGTTCACGGCTCCGGTGGGGTCGGGAGAGGCGCTCACGGAGATCGTCGACCGAGCGGTCGCGAACAGAAAGGGAGTGAAGCTGTGAAGGCCGAGAAGCGGACCTCGATACTCGACCAGATACCCAGCGCCGAGGAGATGCCCGCGCAGGCGTTGCCGACGCGGGTGGGCGCCACGCGCGAGGGCTGGAGCAGGCGGCGCGTGCTCGGCATCGCCACCGGCGCCGCCGTGGCGACCGGGCTCGGCGTCCTCGACCTGCTGCCCTGGTCGAAGCCGCGCGGCGCGACGGCCGCCGCCTACACCGCGTGGGAGACCTGCCACGGCTTCGCCGACGCCGGTTCCGTCTGCGTGCCGTCCTCCGCGCTCTACTCGGGCAACTGCTCCGGCTCCTGGCACCGCAACGACGGCGCGTCCGGCACCTGCTACAACCTCCGCTACACCCACAACCCCTCCAGCTGTGACGGCAACAACGCCTGGAAGTGGTACGGCGGCGGCACCACCAGCACCCGCCGCATGTGCTCCGACGGCTGGTACGAGTACCACGACTGCGGCGGCGGCAACGTCTCCCGCTTCTCCATCTGCCGTACGGCGATCTGACCCGAGTCCATGAGCGACTCCGCCACCAGAAAATCCGTCCGCCTGCTGGTGCCCGGACTGGCACTGATCGCGGCGGCGGAGGCCCTGGTGCTGTGTTCGAGGGTTGCGGGCGCGGACACGAAGGGCTTCACCTGGCTGGTGGCCGCCCTCGTCGCCGGCTTCTCCCTCTCGGGCTCCGTTTGAAGCCTGAACAGCGCCTGGGTGCTGTCCTCGTCGGTCCGGCGGGGTGCTGATGTCGCCGGCTTCATCGCCGGATTGTTCGTGGGAGCGGGCGCCGTCACGTTCGTGCTGGTGGTCGTCGGCTCCGTGCTGCGGGCTCCGTTCCCCGCAGTGGTTCTGCAGATCATGGTCGCCGCGGCTGCGGTGATCTTCCTGCTGCGCGAGCTGGACGTGTTGTCCTTCCCGTTGCTCCAGAACGCGCGGCTCGTGCCGCAGTTCGTCACCAGGATCCCCTTCTGGGGCGCCGTGCAGTTCGGCGCCGAGATGGGCACGGGGATGCGCACGTACTCGCCGACAGGGCTGCCGCACATCATGGCGGTGGCGATCCTGTTCCTGGCGTCCTGGCAGGAGGCGCTCCTGGCGGGCGCCGGCTTCGCGGCGGCGCGGGCGATGATGCTCCTGACCTTCGCCCTCGCGCGGGACCGGATGGAGGCGGACACGGCGTTCTATTTCACACTGCCGAAGATGAAGGTCCTGTTCGTCGTGCTCGCGGCGCCCGTGGTGGCGATGCTGGTGATCGGATGATCGCCCTCGTCGCCCGCTACGGGCTGGGTCTCGTCCTGGTGCTGGCGGTGCTCGGGAAGGCGCGCGACCTCGGCGCCTTCCGGAGCGGCCTGGCGGCCTTCGGGCTTCATGGACGGGTGGCCCGGGCGGGCGCCTTCACGGTGGTGACCGTGGAGGCGCTCGTCGCCCTCGCCGCCTTCTCCCCCGTCGCCGGCGACGTGCTGGTGGGGGTGGCCGGGACGTGTCTGGGCCTGTCGTTCACGGTGGCGCAGACGTATCTTCTGGTCATGGGCGAGCAGGCGGCTCCCTGCCTGTGTTTCGGCGCCGCGGAGCGGGCCTCGGCCCGCACGTTCGGCCGGGCGGCGCTGGTCCTGCTGATGGGGCTGGCGCTGTGGGGCGCCGCGGTCTGAGAACCGGCCCGGCCCTCCGCCGGCCTCGTCGGGTGTTGCAAGTGAGGCGTCCACGACGGAGGGTTGGGCCGGTGACCGACGACGGGTTCGGCGAGAAGGTCATGAGCGATCGGTTGCCCACGTGGCGACGGCCCCGCGGGCCGGCGTTCGTCCCGCGCAGGGCGCTGGTCGCCGGGTCGGCCGCCGTCATGGTGGTCGTCGGCGCTCTCGCCGTCTTCCAGGCGCGTTCGCCCGCCGGTCCGGACACCGGCGTGACGGTGGCCTCGCCGCCGCATGTCGTCCGGCCGCCCGCCCAGGCGCCGGCGCTGCCCGTCACCGGCCCGGCCGGGCGGGGCGTCCTGGTGTACACCGCCTGCCAGTCGCAGTGCCCCACCTTCCTGCTGCTCGCCGACGGCCGGCAGTTCCTGCTGGGCGCGCGGACCGTCAGCCCGCCGGGCAACATCACGCTCTCCCCCGACGGGCGCTGGCTCGGGCAACCCGTCAGAGGCGGGTACGAGGTCAGAGACCTGCTGGGCGTCGCGGTCCACCGGCTGGAACCGCCGGCCGGCGGCGGCGCGGACAGCGCGTACAGTCCATGGGCGTGGTCGGCGGACTCCCGGCGGCTGATCGTCGGCTACCACGCCAGCGGGGACGTGCGCTCCTACCGGACGCTGGAGCTCCCGAGCGGCCACCCCCGCGAACTCGACCTGCCGCCCGGACGGGAGCCGGTCGGCCTGCCGCCGTCGGGCGAGCCGCTCCTCCTCGACATCGGACGGCACGACAGGCCGCCGCTCGACCGGGTCACGCTGGAGCACGCCGGCACCGGCCGCGCCCTCACCCTGACGTCCGGCGCGGGCGTACTCAGCGACACCGACCACGGGCTGTCCGTCCAGGTGAGCGGCGAGCGGATCTTCACCCTGGAGTACTCCGGCGACCGGATCACGGTCCTGGAGTTCGACGTCACGGGACGGCAGGTGGCCCGCCTGCCGCTGCCGGCCGGCCGGTTCCCGGTCGGACCGGTGGACGGCGGCTTCGCCGTCGTCCAGGTGCCCCAGGACCAGGTCCGTGGGCGGCAGGAGCTGGCGGTGCTCTCCCCGTCGGGCGGCCGGCCGCTGTTCGACGTGCCCGGCCTGGCGGCCGTCGTCCTGCCGGGCGGGGCCCGGCACTAGGCGGCCGCGGGGTTTCGCCCGGCGTCGGCGTTCAGGGACGGATGACGACGGTGTGCCCGGTGTGCTCGATCAGCTCGCCGACCACCGGGGCGCCGGGGATCTCCCCGGCTACCAGCAGCCCCCCTGAGGTCTGCGCGTCGGCGAGCAGCAGCAGGGTCTCCTCCGGGACGTCGCCGGGGTCGAGATGCGGGGCCACCCAGTCGAGGTTGCGCCGGGAGCCGCCGGGGACGAACCCCTCCTTCACGGCCTGCGCCGCGCCGTCCAGCATCGGCACGGCCGAGGCGTGCAGCACGGCGGTGACGCCGGAGGCGCGGGCCAGCTTGTGGAGGTGGCCCAGCAGGCCGAAGCCGGTGACGTCGGTGGCGCAGCGGATCCCGGCGGCCACGGCCTGGCGCGCGGCGTCCGCGTTCAGCCGGGTCATGGTCTCCACGGCGTGCGGGAACACCTCGCCGGTGCTCTTGTGCCGGTTGTTGAGCACGCCCAGGCCGAGCGGCTTGGTCAGGGACAGCGGCAGGCCGGGGCGGCCGGCGTCGTTGCGCAGCAGCCGGTCGGGGTCGGCGACGCCGGTGACGGCCAGGCCGTACTTGGGTTCGGCGTCCACGACGCTGTGCCCGCCGGCCAGGTGGCAGCCCGCCTGGGCGGCCACCTCCGCGCCGCCTCGCAGCACCTCGGCGGCCAGGTCGTAGGGCAGGAGGTCGGGGGGCCAGCACAGGAGGTTGAGCGCGACCACGGGCCGGCCGCCCATGGCGTAGACGTCGGAGAGGGCGTTCGCCGCGGCGATGCGGCCCCAGTCGTAGGGGTCGTCGACCACCGGGGTGAAGAAGTCGGCCGTGCTGATGAGCACGGATCCGTCCTGGGTGCGGACCACGGCGGCGTCGTCGCCGGACTCCAGCCCCACCACGAGCTCCGCCTCGGGATCTCGGGGGAACGGCATGCGTGCGTCGCCGAGCAGCGATTCCAGGTCCGCCGCGGGGATTTTGCAGGCGCAGCCGCCGCCTTGGGCGTACTGCGTGAGCCTCTTCATGATCACACCTTAGGACGATCACGGCCGTCATGATCGCTTTTCTGGCGGTTGATCATATGATGCCTGATCGGCCCTGGTACGAGACCTGGAGACACCGTGCTTCTCACGCCGAACGGACGTCCCTAGCATGACCGACCATCGTCGATCCATCCCGCGCACGGACACGCTGCTCGCCGACCCCCGGCTGGTCGAGGCCCGACGGCGGTTCGGCCACGCCCAGGTCAAGGCCGTGATCGTCGCGGCGCAGCGGCGGGCCAGAGAGGGCGAGCTCGCGCCGGAGGACGTCCTGACCGCGGCGCTGGCGGCCCTGCCCGCCTCCGCCGCCGGCCTGCGGCCGGTGATCAACGCCACCGGCGTGCTGCTGCACACCAACCTGGGCCGCGCCCCGCTGTCGGACGCCGCCCGCCAGGCGGTGCAGCTGGCCGCCGGGGTCACCGACGTCGAGCTCGACCTCGACACGGGCGACCGGGGCAGACGGGGACGTACGGCGCTGGCCGCCCTGGCCGCCGCCGTGCCCGCGGCCGAGGCGGTCCACGTCGTGAACAACAACGCGGCGGCGCTCGTGCTGGCGGCCACCGCGCTGGCGGCAGGCGGCGAGATCGTGGTCAGCCGGGGGGAGCTGATCGAGATCGGGGACGGCTTCCGCCTTCCCGACCTGCTCGTCTCCACGGGGGCCCGGCTGCGCGAGGTCGGCATGACCAACCGCACCGCCCTGGCGGACTACGCCGACGCGATCGGGCCGCGGACGGGCCTGGTGCTGAAGGTGCACCCGTCCAACTACCGGATCGAGGGGTTCACGGCCGACGTCCCGGTGTCGCGGCTGGCGGCGTTGTGCCGGGAGCGGGGTGTCCCCCTCGTCGCCGACGCCGGCTCGGGGCTGCTGGCCCACGAGCCGCTGCTGCCCCGCGAGCCCGACGTCACGAGCTGGTTGACCGAGGGCGCGGACCTCGTCACCACCAGCGGGGACAAACTGCTCGGCGGCCCTCAATGCGGGCTGCTGTTCGGCCGCGCCGACCTCGTAGACCGGCTGCGCCGCCATCCCCTCGCCCGCGCGCTGCGGGTGGACAAGATCACCCTGGCGGCGCTGGAGGCCACGGTCGCGGGCCCGCCGACGCCGACCTGGGAGAGCCTGCACGCCGATCAGGCCACGCTGCGCTCTCGCGCCGAAGACCTGGCGGCCCGGCTGCGCGACAAGGGGATCGACGCCGAGGCCGTCGACAGCCGGAGCGTGGTCGGCGGCGGGGGCGCGCCCGGGGTGTCCCTGCCGAGCGCCGCCGTCGCGCTGGACCGGCGGGCGGCCGCTGCGCTGCGCCGGGCGCAGCCGCCCGTGCTCGCCCGGGTGGAGAACGGCCGCTGCCTGCTCGACCTGCGCGCGGTGCCGTCCGGCCACGACGGGACGCTGCTGGCCGCCGTCCTCACCGCGTGGCCGGAGGGCTGACCGGGCCCGCCGTGGACGACCGCGGCGGCGCCGCGCCCGGGTAGCTCCGTGCCACCAGGGCCGCGTCGTGTCCCACCCAGCCGAGCAGGGCGGAGCCGCGGTTGCGCTGGAAGGGCAGGCCGACGTACGTCAGGCCGGGCACCGGGCTGATGCCGCCGGTGTGCAGCGGCACGCCGCCGGCCAGGGCGCCGGTGTGCAGCGGCACGCCGCCGGCCAGGGCGCCGGGCACCCGCAGCCAGCCGTAGTCGGGCCGGTAGCCGGTCGCCCAGATCACGACGGACGGCGTGACGGTCTGCCCGCCGGCCGTCCGCAGCCGGCCGCCGTCGGCCGAGACGACGCCGTCGACGACGCGGACGCCCAGGCGGCGCAGTCGCCCGGGGCCGACGCCGATCAGCGGGTCGCGCTCGCGGACGAAGCGGCCGAACCGCCCGCCGGCCGGGGCGGTGACCACCCCGAGGGCCCGCAGCCAGGCGAAGACGTCGCGGCCGAGGACACGCTGGGGCAGCACCGGCTGACGCTTGCCGACCGCGAGCGTGACCTGCCGGTCCCGGCTCAGCTCGGCGGCGATCTGCAGGCCGGAGTTGCCGCCGCCGACCACGAGCACGGGCCCGTCGGGCAGGAGGCCCGGGTTGCGGTAGTCGGCACTGTGCAGGGCGACGATGTCCGGCCCGAGCGGCAGTGCGGGGACGTGCGGCCGCTGGAAGGGGCCCGTCGCGACCACGACGCCGTCGGCGGTCAGGACGTCCCGGTCGGTGACCGCCTCGAACCTCCCGTCCGCGGCGCGGCGCAGTCGTGAGACGGAGGCGCCGAGCCGGACGGGCAGCTCGAAGTGCGCCACGTAGTCCTCCAGGTAGCCGGCCACCTCGTCCTTGCCGGGGTGGCGGTCGCCGTCGCCGGGCAGCGGCAGGCCGGGGAGCGAGCTGAGCCGGGCGGGGGTGAACAGGCGCAGGGAGTCCCAGCGCCGCCGCCAGGACTCTCCCACGCGGGAATGGGCCTCAAGGAGGAGCACGCCGTGCCCGGCCAGGCGCAGTTCCCGGCCTGCGGCGAGCCCTGCCTGACCGGCGCCGATGATGATGATCACATGGACCAGCCTGGCCTGGCCGGGGCCCGGCGGGCTTGAACGAACCTGCTAACCCTCCAGCCAGCGCACCCCGGTGGCCAGCGCCGAGGGCGCGTCGCCCATCATGCGGCGCACGGTCCGGGTCAGGTGGGCGGCGTCGGAGAAGCCGGCCGCGTGCGCGGCGGCGGTCAGCGTGGCTCCCCGCGACAGTGAGGAGAGCGCGGCCCGCAGCCTCGTCCACAACACGTACGGCCGGAACGGCAGGCCCGCCTCCTGCCGGAACAGGTGGGCCAGCCTGCTCTCCGACAGGTGCACGGCGCCGGCCACCGTGGCGAGCCGCACCTGCGCGGGCAGGGCCGCCTCGACCAGCCGCATCGCGTGCGCCAGAGCGGGGTGGAGGGGTGGCGGCGGCGCCGTGCCCGTCAGCTCGTCGGCCAGGCCGGCCAGGCCGGGCAGGTCACGACGGGCCGGCGGGCGCGCGTCGAGGCTCCACGAGGCGGCCGGACCGGCGGCCTGTCCGCGGGACGGCCGCCCGGCCTGGGCGGGGTCGATCAGGACGAGCAGGGCGTCGTCGGCGCCGCGCACGATCTCGTGCGGGGTGTCGGCCGGGATGAGCGCGGCCCGCACCTCGTGCGCCGGCCCGGTGCCGCCGCGCAGGACCAGGCCGTCCCCGAACAGGAGTTGCACGGCGTGGTGGGCGTGCATGCCGCCCGCGCCGACGTGTCCGGCGTAGTAGAGGCGGCCGGGCGTGATCGCCGCCCATCCCCGCCGCGGGCTCGGCATGTTCACGGGCCGCCATGGTGATCGATCGCCATATGGCGATGATGCCATGCGATCGGCTATGCCCGACGACCGAGCGAATGTCAGCGGCTATAGCCTATGTTGGTCAACATAGAGACGAAGGAGCTCCCCCATGCGTTGGGTGACCTACGCGACCGGCACCGGCGACCGCGTCGGCGTGCTCGGCGAGGATCTGATCCACCCCGTCGCGCCCGGTGTCCGGCTGCTCGATCTCCTCGGCGGCGGCGCCGAGGCGCTGCGCGCGACGGGCGAGCAGGCGCTCGCGTCGTCGGCGGAGACGGTTCCGCTGGCCCAGGCGAGGCTGCGGGCGCCCGTTCCGCGCCCGCCCTCCATCCGCGACTGCCTGTGCTTCCTCGACCACATGCGCAACTGCCGGCAGGCCGCCGGTCAGCCGCGCACCCTGCCGGACGCCTGGTACCAGGTCCCGGCCTTCTACTTCGCCTGCCCCTCGACGGTCGTCGGCCCGTACGACGACGTGACGATCTCGCCGGGCAGCGCCTGGTTCGACTTCGAGCTGGAGATCGCCGCGGTCATCGGCCCGGGCGGCCGGGACCTCACGCCGGAGGAGGCCGAGGAGCACATCATCGGCTACACCGTCTACAACGACTGGTCGGCGCGGGACCTGCAACTGCGGGAGTCCCCGCTGGCGATCGGCCAGGCCAAGGGCAAGGACGGCGCGACCACGCTCGGCCCGTTCCTGGTCACCCCGGACGAGCTGGCGCCCTACCGCCGCGACGGCCGGCTCGCCCTGCGCGTCGAGGCCGCCGTCAACGGCGAGATCGTCGGCTCGGGCCGCACCGACGGCATGGACTGGAGCTTCGGCGAGGTCGTCTCCTACGCCTCGCGCGGCGTGGACCTGCTGCCCGGCGACGTGTTCGGCTCCGGCACCGTGCCGGGCTGCTGTCTCGTCGAGCACCTGTCGATGGCCGACCCGTCCGCGTTCCCCGGCTGGCTGGGGGACGGCGACGTCGTCGAGCTGACGGTCGAGGGGCTGGGCCGGACCCGTCAGACCGTCCGGGCGTCAGCCAAGCCGTACCCGTTGACGCCGCGGCACGACCCCGACCGCCGCCCGCCGCGCCCGCGCGTCAACAACGCCCGCTCCAGGCTGCCCTACACCCGAGGTCTGCACGAGGTCGGCGCGGGCGTGTGGGCCTGGCTGCTGCCCGACGGCGGGTACGGCCTGAGCAACGCCGGGCTCGTCACCGGCGAGGGCGCGTCCCTGCTGGTGGACACGCTGTTCGACCTGCCGTTGACGGCCGAGATGCTGGCCGCCATGCGGGAGGTCACCGACCGGCATCCGCTGACCCACGCCGCCATCACGCACTCCAACGGCGACCACTGCCACGGCACCCAGCTGCTGGGCGAGCGCGTCGACATCGTCTCCGCGGCGGCCACCCGCGCGGAGATGCGGCACGAGATGCGCCCCGACCTGCTGACCGCCGCCCAGGTGATGGACATCGGCCCGGCGACGCCCTACTTCCGCGAACGCTTCGGCGCCTTCGACTTCAGCGGCATCCGCCTGCGGCTGCCCACCCGGACGTACGACCGGGAGCTCACCCTCGACATCGGCGGCCGGGAGGTGCGCCTGACGGACCTCGGCCCCGCCCACACCAGCGCCGACACCGTCGTGCACGTGCCGGACGCGGGCGTGCTCTTCGCGGGCGACCTGCTGTTCGTCGGCTGCACGCCGATCGTGTGGAGCGGCCCGATCGCCAACTGGATCGACGCCTGCGACAGGATGCTCGCCACCGGCGCCCACACGATCGTCCCCGGCCACGGCCCGGTCACCGACCCCGACGGGATCCGCGCGGTGCGCGGCTACCTCGCCCATGTGGTCGACCAGGCGGACGCCGCCCACGCCCGCGGCCTGTCCTTCCCCGAGGCGGTCGGCGCGGTGGACCTGGACGAGTACGCCACCTGGCTGGACGCCGAGCGGATCGTGGTCAACCTGCACCGCCGCTACCGCGAGCTCGACCCCGCCGCCACTCCCCCGCTGGACCAGATGACGCTGATGGCCATGATGGCCGAGAGGGCGCTCGCATGAGGCCGCCGGAGACCGCCCCAGGAGAGGGAGCGGCATCCCCCTCGCGAGGGAGCACACCGGACGGCTCCCGGGAGAGGCTGGCAGGCATGAGCACCTCCTCCCCGCTCGCGACGGCCACACCGCCGGACCGGCTCACCATCTGGGCCGGGCGAGCCATGATCTTCATCGCCCTGGCGCACACCGCCGTGTTCGCCCCCCTCGCCCCCTGGGCGAGCTGGCTCGCCGGAGACCTGCGCAACGGCCTCGCGGACGGCGACTCGCAGGCGGTCTTCTGGGCGCTGCCCGGCGGGTTCGTCGTGGTGCTGGCGCTGCTGGGTCTGCTGGTGGCGCGGGCGGGGCGGCAGGGGCAGCAGGTTCCCGGATATGTCGGGTGGGCGATCCTCGTCTGGGGGGCCATAGGCGTCGGCCTGATCGGAATGAGCGGTTTCATTACCGCGATCGTGCCTTCCGGGCTGCTCATCGCGGCGAACGTCATCGCGGTGCGGGTGGTGGCCATGGCGGGTGATCCCTCCGGTCGTCGTCCGTTCGACACTATCGCGGGGCCGCGGAGCGGGTGGCGGGGGGCGTTCGC
>NZ_JBSFGJ010000300.1:0-11467 GCF_053596515.1 Nonomuraea sp. NPDC001684 | reverse complement strand
GCCCGCGGCGCTGCTGGCCGGTCTGGTGCCCCCTCCGGGGGAGCTGGTGAAGAAGTGGGCTCCGCAGATCGCCGCGGTCAAAAAGAGCTGGTCGGACATGTGGGGGGCGCTGACCGGGCAGACGACCACGAGCACGGCCACGGTCTCCTCCAAGCTGGCCACCTTCGTGTCCGGGGCGGCCGGGAAGTTCCTGACGATCAAGCAGACCGCGCCGCAGCACGTCCGGGACGCGTGGGCGGCGATCCAGTCCGACATCAACGCCGGTCTGCCGCCCAGCCAGGCCAAGATCGACGCGTTCGTGCAGGCCGGGGGCGCGAAGTTCCTCGATCTGAAGAACAACGCGCCCCAGTCGATGCGGGACATGCTGGCCCGGATCCAGTCGGACGCGGCCGCGTCGCTGCCGATCACCTCGCAGAAGTTCGCGTCGTTCGTCCAGACCGGCAACTCCAAGTTCCTGGAGCTGAAGGCCGGGGCGCCCAAGTCGCTGAAGGAAGCGTGGTCGTCCATCCAGTCGGACGCGGCCGCCGGTCTGCCGCCCAGCAAGGCCAAGATCGACAAGTTCATTTCGGACGGCGGCCTGGCGTTCTTGAAGCTGAAGCGGGAAGCGCCCGCGTCGGCCAAGGCCGCGTGGAAGGACGTGTCCGATTCCACCGGCACCGGGTTGAAGCCTGCCGAGACCGGCGTGTCCGGGTTCATCGACCGGGTGAAGAAGTTCTTCGGCGACGCCAAGGGCAGCATCAGCACCGCGTGGTCGGGGGTGGCCGAGGGGATCCGCCGGCCGATCAAGTCGGTGATCGACACCGTGTACACGAACGGCATCGCGAAGCTGTGGAACTCGGTGGCGGGCAAGTTGAAGCTGCCGACGCTGCCCGCGCTGGCGTTCGCCCGTGGCGGTGTCGTCCCGGGCGGCGGGTACGGGGTGCTGCCCGGCTACTCCCCCGGCCGGGACACGATGCTCGCCGCGGTGTCGCCGGGTGAGGCGTGGCTGAGGCCGGAGGCGGCGCGCTGGCTCGGCACCAGGTGGATCAACGCCGTCAACGACGCGGCCAGGCGTGGCCACCTTCAGCGGTTCGCGAATGGCGGGATAGTCGGGACGGGCTCGTCGGCGCTGTATCAGGCGTCGCGGTCGGCGCCCAGGGCGCGGCCGGTCCCGTCCCAGCCGGCGGGTGGCGGGGCGGGGTCGGCGACGGTGATCGTCAATCCGCAGCCGGGCCAGGACGAGGTCACGATCGGCAACCAGGCCGCGCGGCGGCTCGGTGCCCTCATCCGGTAATCATCAGGGGGCGCAGCATGGGACGTATCTGGCAGAACTCCAGCCTCGCGGAGAACTCGTACTACTACTCGGTGTCGTTTCCGCAGGCGGCGACGCGCGGGAACAGGCTGTTCGTCGCGATCGTGTCGATCTTCGGGGAGGGCGACCCTTCCAGCAACATGGAAGGGTCGCCGGCGGGCTTCGCGCCGTACGTGCTCGTGGCGCGCGACTTCGGGTACGCCCAGGTGTCGATCTGGTCCAAGATCGCGGACGGGGGTGAGGAGATCGCGGGCGTGTTCTCCGCCGGCGGGACGGGCGCGGTCATCATGTACGCCGAGGAGCGCGACGACTGCCCCGACCTGCTGTACGCGACCAGCGGCTACCACTCGGGCGGCTCGGTCACCTGCTCGGCGGTGACGGTGCCCGCCGGGCAGGGGTACGTGATCGCCGCCGAGGGCCGCATCCCGCCCGCCGGTCCCGGCTCGTCATGGACGCCGTCCGGGCTGTCGGCCGCCATCGCCAACCTCGGCGGGTTCTCCACCACACAGGTGAAGGGCCAGTTCTACGCGGGCGGCCTGCCGTCGCCCGGACGCGTCAGCTACAAGGCGCTCTCGACGAGCGGCATCGGGAACACGGGGATCGCGCTGGCCGCGTTCGGCCGGCTCGACCCGAACCCGCCCAGCGCGCCGCCCGGCCTGCACACGACCGAGATCACCGACACCACGGCGTCGCTCGCGTGGGACCCGGCCGCCGACGACATCGGCGTCACCGCCTACGGCCTCTACAAGAACGGCTCCAAGGTGGGCGCCGATCAGACCGGCCGCACCTACACCTTCACCGGCCTCACCAAAGGCACCGTGTACGAGCTGGGCGTGGACGCCTGCGACGCCGCCGGCAACCGCTCCGAACGCTCGACCATCAGTGTGCTGGCGGTGACCGACCTCGCGCCGCCCACCCCGCCGCAGAACGTACGCCTGACCGGCCTGTCGCACACCACGGCGACGCTGGCGTGGGACGCCGCCTCCGATGACGTGGCGCTGGCCGGGTACGGCCTGTACCTCGACGGCGTGAAGGCGGGCAACGACCAGCCCGAGCTCGTCCACGAGTTCACCACCCTCGGCCGAGGCCGCGCCTACATCGCCGGCGTGGACGCGGTGGACACCAGCGGCAACCGGTCCCCCATCGTCAGCGTGCCGTTCACCACGCAGGCCGACACGCTGCCCGGAGCTCCGCCCGGCGTGACCGCCACGGCCGGCCTGGACGAGATCACGCTCGCATGGCAGCCCGCCGTGGATGACCTCGGCATCGCCCGCTACGAGGTGCTGCTCGACGGCGTCGTGACCGGCGCGACGTCGACGCTCGGCTACGTCATCGACGGCTTGGACCCGGGCAGCGTCTACACGGTGGGGGTGCGGGCGGTCGATGACGGCGGCGGCCGCGGCCCGAAGGTCGAGCTGACCGTGTCGACGCTGGCGGCCGGGTGGACGCCGATCGCGACGCCGGTCTACCGGCTGGAGGAGTGGACGGGCAACGCCCGGGACGAGCACGGCGTCGACTGGGTGGTCGAGGCCGAGGAGGGGTGGGCGTCCAGCGGGGAGGTGGTGCCCTTGGAGGAGGAATCCGACTCCGACGACGGCGGATTCTCCGGCCCGGGAGCGTTCGGTCCCCGGCTGATCACCCTGTCGGGCACGGCGGTCGCCCGGTCCAGGGCGGGGATGCTAGCCGCGCAGGAGCGCATCACCGCGGCCCTCTACCCGCGCCAGTTGGGGACGCTGCGCGTGCAGGAGGGCAGCCTGACCCGGCAGGTTCAGGTCCGGTTGAACGGCCAGGTCGAGGTCACCGACAGCGGGACGGTGGCGTTCGGGTGGGTGGTGCCGCTGCTGGCGCCGAACCCGCGCCGCACGGCGACGCGCCCCATCTACGACGAGGTGTCGATCGAGGTCCTGCCGGGGTCGGCGTCGGCGCACATCCTGATGGACGGCGACTACCGGTCGATCCCGGCGCAGATCCGGGTGTGGGGGCCGATCCGGGACTTCACGATCACGCACGAGGAGACCGGGCTGGTGATCCGGACCAAGCCGGGCACGGTGCTGCCGGCGGACTCGCGCTACAGCCTGGACATCGACCTGGCCACCAGGAGCGTGCTGGCGTACGTGCCGCCGGATGTGCATCCGGAGCCGCGACCCGGGCGGGGGGCGCTCGGCTCGTTCCCTGCCCGGTTCGCGCTGCAGAACGGCCCGAACACCCTCACCCTGGCCGGCCAGCCGGTCGCGGGGGCGGTGGGGAGCCCGCGCATGGTGATCCAGGCGTGGGACTCCTGGCGGTGAACCGGCCCGAAGCGACGTAAAGCCCCCGCGTCGGCATACTCCCCGGCCGAGCCAAGCATTCGGGGGGATTCGTGGCCAAGTACACCGCCATCGCCGAGGATGTCGCGTCCGGCACCGCGCAGAAGACCGTCCTGCAGATCGCCAACCCGATCGCGAACCCGGCCTCGCACCGGATCGCGGTCTACGGCTACCGCATCTCGTACGCGGGCACCAACAGCGCCGCCGTGCCCGTCCGGACGCTGGTCGCCAGACAGACCACGGCGGGCGGCGGCGGCGCGAGCCCGCCGGTCGCGGTGCCGGTGGTCAAGCTCGAACCCGGCATCCCCGACTCGGCGATGACCGCCGTCAAGGGGCCCGCCGCTGCCGCCTGGACGACCGAACCGACGCTGGGCGACATCCTCATGTCGCAGCGCATCCACGCCCAGACGGGGATGGGCGAGTTCATCCCGCTCGGCGACGAGGTCATCGTCGCCCCCGGCGGCTGGCTGGCCGTCGTCGTCGCGGCGGCCGCGACGGTCAACGTCACCTGCCAGTTCTACTGGCGGGAAGGCCACTGATGGCCGACCTGGTCGAGGACTTCGAGGACAGCTCATACGCGTTCGCCATCACAGGCGACTGGGAGCTCACCACCGAGCTGGCGAAGAACGGTGCCGGCTGCCTGCGGTCCAAGCGCATCGGAGACGGCGGCACCACGGAGGCGCAGGTCACGGTTCCGGCCGGGGCTACGAAGGTCCGCTTCTGGTACAGGGTGTCGTCCGAGGCCACGTATGACCTGTTCTGGTTCTTCAACAACAGCACCACCGAGTCGCTGAAGCTGTCTGGCGAGGTCGGCTGGACGCTGAGCAGCGACTACAACGTCACCCCGGGCACGATGCTGACGTTCCGGTACACCAAGGACGGCAGCAACGGCCCCAACCTCGATGCCGCGTTCATTGACGACCTGACGTTCGTCTTCCCCGACTCGCGGCCGTTGGCCCAGCAGGCGCGGTCCGCCGCGGCCCTGACTCGCGCGTCCCGCTGGTAACCCCTCCCCGCCCCTGCCCTTGACCTTCTGCGTGCTGGTGAGGTGACCTGCCTTGGCTCGTTTCGGTCGCGCCTACCCTGCGCCGCCCACGTTGACCGCGCCGCCGGTTTCGACGCTGCCGCCGCCACCGCTGAACTTGCGGGTGACCGCGCTCGCGCCGACGTCGGTGGCCATCGCGTGGGATGCGCCCGACCCGGCGCCGCTCGGGTACGGCGTGTGGCTCGACGGCGTCCAGGTCGGCACGGATCAGGCCGGGACGACGGCGACCGTGCCGGGGCTGGTGGAGGGCCGCACCTACCTGATCGAGGTGGACGCGGTCACCGCCGAGGGCCGGTCGGCGCGGCTGCAACTCCAGGTCACCACCCCGGACGTCACGCCGCCCGCCGTCCCGGCCGGCCTCGCGCTGACCGGGAGGACCAGGACCACGCTGACCGTGGCCTGGTCGCCGTCGAGCGACAACGTCAGCGTGGCCGGGTACGGGGTGTGGCTCGACGGGGTCCAGCAGGGCGGCGACCAGGCGGGCACGACGTACAGCTTCGCCGGGCTGGTCGCTGACCGCGCCTACCTGGTGGAGGTGGACGCCGCGGACCCCACCGGCAACCGGTCGGGGCGGGCGCAACTCCACGCGCGGACGGCGCAGGACCATCCGCCCTCGGCTCCGCCCAGCCTCCACGCGACCAGCGTGGACTACACGCGGTTCACGGTGGCGTGGGAGGTGGCCACCGACGAGGACCCGGTCACCGGATATGACGTCGCCCTGGACGGGGTGGTGGTCGCCACCAACCAGGCGGCGCGGACGGCGACGTTCGAGGGCCTGGTGGAGAACACCGACCACACGGTGCGGGTGTGGGCGGTCGACGCGATCGGGCAGCGCACCCAGGTTCCGGCCGAGCTGGTGGTGCGGACCCTGGACGACACCCCGCCCACCGTCCCCGCGGTGACCGTCCAGGCGGGCGAGGACACCATCACGGTCGCCTGGACGGCGTCGGCCGACGACTTCGGAGTGGTCGGCTACCGGGTCGACGTCGACGGCGAGCCGGCGCATTTCACGCCGGGCACCGACTACACGGTGGACGGGCCGGTCGTGCGCCGTCACACCATCACCGGGCTCACCGCCGGGGTGGACTACCGGGTGCGGGTGGCCGCGCTCGACGTGCTCGGCCAGGAGTCGGCCGACAACACGGTGACCGTGCCGACGTCGGCGGTGCCGTACCTGCCGATCGAGTCGCCCGTCTACCGGATCGGGGCCTGGGCGGGGAACGTGGTCGACGCGTTCGGGGTGGCGTGGGTGGTGGAGGAGGCGTCCGGGTGGGCGTCCTCCCCTCCGGTGCGGCCCCGGTTGGCGGCGCTCGGCGGCACGGACGGGGCGTGGGCGGGGGCCGGCCTGTACGCGTCCCGCCTCGTCACCCTGTCGGGGGTGGCGGTCGCGTCGTCGCGGTCGGCGATGCGGGAGGCCAAGCAGCGGCTCATCTCGGTGTTGGAGCCGCGCGAGCAGGGCGTGCTGCGGGTGGAGGACGCGCTGCGCACCCGGCAGGCGCGGGTGCGGCTGTCCCGCATGGAGCCGCCGGAGGACATGGGGGCGTTGGCGTTCCGGTGGTCGTTCACCGTCAAGGCCACCGACCCGCGCCGGTACGCGGTCGCGCCCGTCTCCGCGACCGCGGTGGTCGCCTCCCTTCCCGGGAAGGCGTCGCTGACGCTGACGATGGCGGGCACCTACCCGCAGATCCCGGCCCGGATGCGGCTGTACGGGCCGATCCGGGATTGGACGATCACGCACGAGGAGTCCGGGACGGTCATGCGGGCCATGACCGGGTCCAGCCTGCCCGACAACCCGCTGTACAGCCTCGGCTTCGACCTGGCCACCCGGCAGGTGTGGGCGTACGTGCCGCCCGAGGTGTGGCCGGTGCCCCGGCCCGGCCGCAGCGCTGTGGCGCACCTGCCCGCCTGGTTCATGCTGCTGCGCGGCCCGAACACGCTCACGCTGGCCGGCCAGCCCGTGCCTGGCGCGACCGGCAAGGCGCGGCTGGTGGTGGAGGCGTACGACGCCTGGGTGTGACCGGTGCGACGCAAGGGCCCTGTTTCGTCATGATCCGCCCCGACATCACCCACACCTGACCATCGGGGGGCGGCGGTATGGGGCTTGTTCGCAAGGCGACACCGTATGTTCCGAGCTCGGCGAGCACGAGCCACTTCTACAACTTCGGCAGCGTCGGCTACGGCAACCGGATCGTGCTGTTCGTCCAGTCGTACGCGGGCGTCTCGTCCGTGTCCGGCAACTACGACATGCACGAGTGGACGGCGCACACGCTCGGCATCCGCATGTACTCCAAGATCAGTTACGGGGACTCCAGCGTCCAGATCACCACGTCCGACAGCACGGACCGGATCTTCGTGTGGATGTTCGAGCTGGACGACGCGGACGTCTTCTACGGGTCCGAGACCGGGCTGGAAGGCGTTTCTGCGGCGTACTGGTCGGAGAGCGGCCTGCCGGACGGGTGCGTGGCGCTGCTCGGCGTGTCCATGTACGTCACCGGCACCGACAACACGACCGCGCAGTGGCCGTCCGGGTGGACGGGCCAGGGCTACACCTACCGCGACTGGTACGAGGGCACCACCAAGCGGGTGTGGGGCAGCACCGCCAGCAACAGCTACGTGTCCGGGTCGCTGTCGGTGTCCCACCAGCTCATCGGCAACCAGCCGATCGGGACGAAGTACGCGTGGGCGGGCGGCGTCTGGGGGCCCAACCCGGACGAGACACCGCCTTCGGTGCCGGGGAATCTGCGGCTGACGGGGATGACGCCGACCAGCGTGACGGTGGCGTGGGACGCCTCCTCCGACGACAACTCGGGCGTGGCGGGCTACACGACGTACATCAACGGCACCGAGAAGGGCTCCACCTCGTCGCGGACGGCGACGTTCTCCGGATTGACGCCGGGCGTGTCGGTGACGTTGCAGGTAGACGCCTACGACTACAAGGGCAACCGCAGCGACAAGGCCGAGCTCGTCGTCACGCCGATCGATGACACCACGCCGCCGGTCCCGCCCATGGTGAAGGTGACCGCGCTCGCGGCCGGGAAGATCGTGATCGGCTGGGACACCCCCTACGACCAGTCCGCGGTCGTCTCGTACGGCATCTACCTCAACGGGGTGAAGAAGGCCGAGCAGGCCGGCCGCACCTACACGTTCTCCGGGTTGACGGCGGGCGCGGTCTACACGGTCGCGGTGGATGCGCTCGACCTGCTCGGCAACCGGTCGGCGAAGGGCACGCGCACCGTGCGGGCGCAGGCCGACACCACCCCGCCCACCGTGCCGGGCGCGGTCAACGTGGTGGCCACCTCCAAAACCGCGATCACCCTGGCGTGGAACCCGTCCACCGACGACAACGTGGGCGTCACCGGGTACGGCACCTACCTCGGCGGGCTGCGCATGGCCGAAGTCCCGTCCCGGGTGTACACGTTCACCGGGCTCACGCCGGGCGTCACCTACTCGGTCGGGGTGGACGCCACCGACGAGCTGGGCAACCGGTCGGCGCGCGTGATGCTCCAGGCCACCACCCTCCAAGACCTGTCGGGGGCGGCGCCCCCGTACGAGTACGTGCTGTACGACTGGGCGTCACACCTCCCCCTCGACAGCCTGCCGCTCCAGAACGTCTCGTTCGAGATCACGCTCGGCGGCACCGGCACCCTGAGCGCCGACATCCCGCTGTACGACGCCGCGTACACGATCGGCCGGATCGCCGCGGCGACAAGGCCTGAACGGACCATGATCCTCGTCTACCGCGGGGAGCAGCTCGTGTGGGGCGGCAGGGTGATCGACCCGCAGGATTACGACTCCGAGACCGGGGTGCTGAAGATCAGCGCGGAGGAGGTCGTCGGCATCTACGGCCACCGGTACGTCGCCTTCACCGGCCCGCGCGCCGGGACGATGGCCGACACCGAGATGACGTGGCTGCTGGAGCACGCATCAGCCGAGGCTGACCGCAGGTGGCTGACGTTCGACGGCGTCGCCGGCACCGGCACCCCGGTGGATCGCGAGTACCGGTCGGAGGAGTTCGAGACGCAGCTCGACAAGGCCGCGGAGGTGGCGGCCGCGCCGGGCGGGTTCGACTGGTGGGTGAAACCGTCGTGGGATGCGGTCAACGATCGGCCCCGGTTCGTGCTGCGCCGCATCTCCCGGGAGACGCCGCCGGACACGGGCCTCACCTTGGAGTACCCGGGCAACGTGCGCCGGTTCAGGCGGTCGACGCGGCGCGGCCTGGCCACGAAGACGTGGGGGCAGCTCCGCCGGCCGGACGGCGGCGTCATGCTGTCGTCGGTCACCAAGACCGACCTGCTCGCCGAGGGGTGGCCGCTGATCGAGGAGGCGTGGCAGTTCGACGGTCTTACCTCCCAGGCTGCGCTCGACGCCGAGACCAGGCGGGCCTCCGACGCGAGCGCAGGCGCCAAGCAGCTGTTCGAGTTCGATCTGGCGATCGGCCCGGACGTGCGGTGGTGGCAGTGGGAGCTGGGCGGCGCCGCCCGGGTGGTGGTGACGGACCACCTGTTTCCGGCACTACCGGACGGGTCGCCGGGCCTGGACCGGCCGATGAAGATCGTGTCGCTGAAGGTGCAGCCCGACTCTGATGAGGGCGAGCTGGTGACGGTGACGACCGGCGAGCACACGGTCGCCGCGGACTAGGAGGAGGGGCCTCGATGGCGAAGATCACGGCTGGTGACCTGCAACAGGCTGATCTGGTGCGCACCTTGTCAGACCTGATGGCGCGGGTGAAGGCGCTGGAGCTCGGGGCGGCGGTGCGGTCGATCCCGTTCGTGGCCACGCTGACCGACACCAGCTCGACCACGCTGACCCGGGCGGCGTGGACGACGTTCCCGCGTTCGGGGTCGCAGGTGACGGCGGACGTGTCGCTCACCCTGTCGGGGGCGACGTCGGCCGAGGTGCAGCTGCGCGCGGACGGCACGCAGATCGACACCAAGACGGTCACGGCGTCGGGGACGGTGACGGTGTCGGGGTTCCTGCCTGCGTCCTGGGCGTTCGGCACGCGGAAGGTGGTGGATGTACAGGTGAAGGTGAATGCCGGGTCGGCGGCCGTGGCGGTGGTGGGCGGCTGGCACCGGTAGTCCTGCGCGGCCGCGCGAGGGGCTACTTGCGTTGGTGGACGTCGCGGCGGGCGCGGTGGGGCTGCTCGTGCACCTCGGAGGCGTAGCGGACGGCGTCGCCGACGACCCGGTCGACGCCGCGGCGCTTGGCGACGTAGTCGATGGCCATGCGGCCGATCACCCCTCCGGGGATCTTGACCGGCTGTTCGGGGAGGCCCAGCCGGTTGAGCTGCCTCCACACCCATTGGGCGCGCTCTTTGCGCTGCTCCCCGGCCGGGTACCGCTGCTCGGCCTCCACGTGCAGGGCCTTGACCTCGTCGCGCTGCCGCTGGAACGCGGCCGCGCGCAGCATCTCCCAGTGGGCGGCCGTCTTCGCGATGAGGTAGAAGCTGACCTTCTTGTGGACCGGCGACTCCGGCGTGACGCCGTTGACGGCGATCAGGCGTTGCTCCCTCACGGTCCGGCAGGCGTAGCGGGCCACGTCCAGCGAGTCCGGGGGCTTCTGCTCCAGGAGCTCGGTCACCGCCGCGGCGATCACGTCCGACAGGGAGCAGGCCGGCCGGTCGTCCAGGTGGTAGACGAGGCGCAGTACCTCGCCCTTCTTGCGGACGCCGGGCAGCGGCTTGTCCTCGTGCAGGCGGGCCTTCCACTGCTCGACGGCGGCGGCCTGGGCGGCGTTGAGAAGGCCGGTCGAGTACGGCGCGAGCGTCTGGCGGCCGCCGTCGTCGTCAAGCTCGTCTTGATCGGAAGTTCCCACGCGTGAAGTTGACCCCGAGCGGGGCCGGCGCCGCAACCTGAATCGCCGAATCGGGTGCCGGCCGGGTGGCCTGCTGCGACGCAAGCCCGGTTTGTCCCTATCGTGCCGCCCCGACGTGACGGGCCGATCGTGTGGGGGTGCGGGGTGGCCGACGAGCAGAACGAGCAGGCGTGGGTGGCTGGGCAGGTGGCGGACGTTCGGCGGATCGCCGAGGTGGGGTTCACCGACGTGCGCGGACAGCTTGCGCTCATCCGGCAGGGCCAGGAACAGAACGAGCGACGACACGCGGAGCTGGTCAACACGGTGGCCGAGAACCATCGGACGGTGTCAGACCGGCTGGACGAGCACGCCAAGCTGATCCAGACGGCAGCCGAGGAGCGGGCGGCCGAGCGGTCGCGGGTGCAGACGATGGCCGACAACGCCAAGAAGTTCTCCACGTGGGCCGCGATCGTGATCTCGCTAGTGTTCGGCATCATCGGCATCGCGCTCAAGACCTGGGCGTGAGCCTGGGCGGCCGGCGGCCGCGCGGTGTGGGGCGGGGCACGAGGGGCGGGGCCTGACCTCATCGCTTTCCCCCGCCTTGCTGGTCGGGAGCAGCTTCGTCAGGCAGGCCGAGAAGGATGCGCAGGACGGTCACGGCCGCCTTCCGGCGGGGCGTCTTCTCCGTCCAGAGCGCGGTCAGCGCAGCGCACGCGACCAGGCCGATGTGGACGGCCGCGATGATGGTCAGGACGATGGCGATGGCGGGCTGATTGGCCCAGGTCGCCGCTCCTGCTCCAGTTCCTGTCAGGCCAGTTGGCCGTACACCACCAAGGGTCGGGGTGTACGCATGGTCTCCCTTTCCTCTCCACTGCCCTCGGGGTAACCCCCTGCCGGGAGGCAGTCCCTCAACGAAGGAGGGCCCGGCGGCGACGTCGCAGGAAGCCCTTTGCCGCCTGTCCTGCCGCTGCTCACCATGCTACGAGCGGCAGCTCCGGAATGGGAGGGCTCAGTCGACGACCTGGACGAAGC
>NZ_JBSFGJ010000299.1:0-11468 GCF_053596515.1 Nonomuraea sp. NPDC001684 | reverse complement strand
CCCGGAAGCTGAGCGGCAGGGCCGCCTCCAAGCGCCCTGCCCTCACCACCGCGAACCAGACGCCTCACACCCCCGGCCCGCCGCCGGGACCCGGCTCCTCAGAGCCTGGCCCCCGCTGTCGAGGGTCGGTGCCTCAGAGCCTCATCCCCCGCTGTCGAGGGGCCGGTGCCTCAGAGCCTCGCCCCCCGCTATCGAGGGTCGGTGCCTCAGAGCACCGATCCGCCCTACGCCATCAGGCGCCCGGCCCCCGGCGAGGGGTGGGCGCCCGTCGACCCCCAGGGGTCAGAGCTTCTCCAGGGGTGCGTACGCCAGCAGCAGCGTCTTCTCCCCGTCGGCGCCGAAGTCGATCTTGACCTTGGTCTTCTCCGCCACTCCGTCCACGGCCACCACCGTGCCGAGCCCCCACTTGTCGTGCGTCACCCGATCGCCGGGCGTCAGCGACAACATCTGCCGCGACCCGCCGCCCCCGCTCCTGGGCGCCGGCCGCGCAGCCGGTTCCCGCCGCGTCGCCGCGCTCCAGGCCGACTTCTCGGGGTCGGTACGCCAGTCGATGAGCTGCCCCGGCACCTCGTTGACGAACCGCGAGGCCGGGTTGAACGACGGCGACCCCCACGAGCTGCGCACCGCCGCCCGCGTGAGGTAGAGCCGCTTCTGCGCCCGGGTGATGCCGACGTAGGCCAGCCGCCGCTCCTCCTCCAGCTCCTTCGGCTCGCCCAGCGACCGGACGTGCGGGAACACGCCGTCCTCCATCGC
The DNA here is from genome assembly GCF_053596515.1 of Nonomuraea sp. NPDC001684. Classification (NCBI taxonomy): domain Bacteria; kingdom Bacillati; phylum Actinomycetota; class Actinomycetes; order Streptosporangiales; family Streptosporangiaceae; genus Nonomuraea; species Nonomuraea sp. NPDC001684. The sequence goes on along the minus strand of NZ_JBSFGJ010000299.1, from coordinate 10,715 downwards.
GGTCAGGAAGACGACCGGGAACTCCAGCCCCTTGGCCGTGTGCAGCGTCATCAGCGTGACGACGCCCTGCCCGCCGTCGGCGTCGGGGATCTGGTCGGCGTCGGCGACCAGCGACACCTGCTCAAGGAACTCCACCAGCGTGCCCTCGGGGTTGGCCTCCTCGAACTCCGAGGCCACCGAGACGAGCTCGTTGAGGTTCTCCAGGCGGGACTCGTCCTGGGGGTCTTCGGAGGCCTCCAGCTCGGCGCGGTAGCCGGTGGCCACCAGGATCTCCTCGGCCAGCGTCGACGGCGGCACGCCCTCGGCCTTGGCGATCAGCTCCTCCAGCATCGCCACGAACTCGCGCACCGCGTTGAGCGAGCGCGTCGCCATGCCGTACGCCTCGTCGGCCCGGCGCAGCGCGTCCCAGAACGAGATGCGCTCGCGCGAGGACAGCGCCTCGATCATGGCCTCGGCCCGCTCGCCGATGCCGCGCTTGGGCACGTTGAGGATGCGCCGCATCGACACGACGTCGGCCGGGTTGGCCAGCACCCGCAGGTAGGCCAGCAGGTCTTTGACCTCCTTGCGCTCGTAGAAGCGCACGCCCCCGACCACCTTGTACGGCAGCCCGGTGCGGATGAAGATCTCCTCGAACACGCGCGAGGCGGCGTTGGTCCGGTAGAACACCGCGACCTCGCTCGGCTTGACGCCCTCCTCGTCGCTGAGCCGGTCGACCTCCTGGGCCACGAACATGGCCTCGTCGTGCTCGTTGTCGGCGACGTAGCCCACGATCTTGGGGCCGTCGCCCTGGTCGGACCAGAGGTTCTTCGGCTTGCGGCCCTCGTTGCGCGCGATCACCGCGTTGGCCGCGGCCAGGATGTTCTGGGTGGAGCGGTAGTTCTGCTCCAGCAGGATCGTGCGGGCGTCGGGGTAGTCGCGCTCGAACTCCAGGATGTTGCGGATCGTCGCGCCGCGGAAGGCGTAGATCGACTGGTCGGCGTCGCCCACCACGCACAGCTCGGACATGTCGGCGCCCGGACGCACGACGTCGCCGTCGGCGGTGCGCAGCTCGGGATGGCCCACCAGCTCGCGGATCAGGATGTACTGGGCGTGGTTGGTGTCCTGGTACTCGTCGACCAGCACGTGCCTGAACCGCATCCGGTAGTGCTCGGCCACTTCGGGGAAGAGCTGGAACAACGTCACCGTGTTCATGATGATGTCGTCGAAGTCCATCGCGCCGGCCTCGGTCAGCTTGAGCTGATAGGCCTTGTACGCCTGCGCGAGCGTCTTCTCCAGGTGCGAGCCCGCCCTGTCGAGCGCGGTCTCGTAGTCGACCAGCTCGTTCTTGAAGTTGCTGACCTGCGCCGAGAACGAACGCGGCGGGTAGCGCTTCGGGTCGAGCTCCATCTCCCTGCAGACCATCGCCATCAGCCGCTGGGAGTCGGCCTGGTCGTAGATCGAGAAGCTGGACGGGAAGCCCAGCCGCTTGGCCTCGCGCCGCAGGATGCGCATGCAGGCGCTGTGGAACGTCATCACCCACATCGCCTTGGAACGCGGCCCGACGAGCTTGTCGATGCGCTCCTTCATCTCCCGGGCGGCCTTGTTGGTGAAGGTGATGGCCAGGATCTCGCCCGGATGCGCGTTGCGCTCGGCCAGCAGGTAGGCGATGCGGTGGGTGAGCACCCGCGTCTTCCCCGACCCCGCCCCCGCCACGATGAGCAGGGGGCTGCCATGATGGATCACGGCCTCGCGCTGCTGGGGGTTGAGGCCGTCGAGCAAGGGGTGGTCAACAGAGACTTGGGTCGGCACCCACCTAGGTTAAGACGCGCCACCGACAAACGGCGCCCGGAATGCCTTCGACGGGGTGCCGGTTGTCCTCCGTACAGGGTCCAGGAAGGGAAGCCATGCTGGCGGAAGCCGAGATCAACCGGGTACTTGTCGTGACCGCGCATCCCGACGACGTCGACTTCGCGGCGGCGGGAAGCGTGGCGCTGTTCGTGGAGCGGGGCGTGGAGGTCACGTACCTGCTCGTCACCGACGGTGACGCCGGCGGCAACGAGCGCACCCTCGACAACTCCGGCATGGCCGAGCTCCGCAGGACCGAGCAGCTCGCCGCGGCCAAGGCCGTCGGCGTGACGGACGTGCGCTTCCTCGGCTACTCCGACGGCCGGGTGGTGTCCTCGCTCGACCTCCGGCGCGACATCGCCCGAGTGATCCGCCAGGTACGCCCCGACCTGGTCATCACCCACCACCCCGACCGCAACTACCAGTTCGTCGCCCCCAGCCACCCCGACCACCGGGCCGTGGGCGGGGCCGCGCTCGACGCGGTCTACCCCGACGCCCGCAACCCCTACGCCTTCCCCGAGCTGCTGCGCGAGGAGGGCCTGGAGGCGTGGACGGTCAGGGAGGTCTGGCTGAACGGCGGCTCCACCCCCAACCACTGGGTGGACGTCACCGCGGTCATGGACCGCAAGCTCGCGGCCTTGCAGTCGCACGTCAGCCAGGTCGCCCACGTCGAGGGCTTCGTCGACTTCGTCCGTGGCCGCTTCGCCGCCTGGGCCGAGCAGGCCGGCTTCGGCGAGGGCCACTACGCGGAGGGCTTCCAGGTCGTGCCCACGGCCTGACCCGGTCGTTCCGCTCCCGGCTCAGGGGATCGAGCCCGGCGGCACCACCCAGAGCGCGGGCTGCCCGGTGACCTCGGAGATGATGTCGAAGGCCCGGTCGTAGTGCAGGATCGTCGCCTGATGCACCTCGGCGCAGGCGGCGATCAGCAGGTCGCTCGGCCCGATGCCACGGTGGTGAGAGATCCCGACCAGTTGCCTCTGCACCTCGACGGCCCGCGACTGCACCTCCTGGTTCAGCGGCAGGCTGACGCACTGGCGCTGCGCACGCAGGATGCGCCGGTAATGGACGAGATCAGGGGCGCTGCGGAGCACCTCCAGATCGATGACGGCGCAGGTCGCGACGACCTGCGCCACATAGAGCGGGTGAAGGGCCTTGGCGACGACGTCGCTCGTCCGGATGCGGGTGAGGGCGCTCTTGTCGAGGAGGTACGTCAGTCCTGTGGTTGCCACACATGCCGCGTGATCTCCTGGTCCAGGAGATCCGGGCTTCCCTCGGTACGCCAGAACTCGAATGCCTCGATTGCGCCGGCCCTCTCCTGCTCCCTGTCGACGTCGATCACTGTACGCATGCAGCACCACCTCCGTACCTCCACCGCATATCAGGACTTCTGATCTTGATAGCCGCATTCAGGGAGTCAGTGAGAGCTCCCGCGATGCGTGTCTCGGGTGAAGGTAAAGGCATCGAGGGGAACTTCCTGGACCGTTCCAAGGAGGTGAGGAAGGATTCTCATCTTCCGAGGTGGAAAACTCATCCTCGGCCGGAGGAAGTCTTCCCCCGGCCGTCGCGCCCAGCCTTCGCCGAGATCCTCGCGAAGAGGTAGCCGAGCGAGTTGGTCGCCAGGTGCAGCATCGACGGCGCCAGCAGCCCGCCGCGCCGCCGGAGCTCGCAGAAGAGCACCCCCGCCGCCGCCGTGGACACCACGCTGCCCGCCACCACCCGCGCGACGTCGAGACGGGCGGGCGACTCGCCTGCGGTCAGCGCGCCGAGCGCCGGGTTCGCGCGGGCCATGTCGATCGCCGGGAGGATGTGCCAGAGGCCGAACAGGGCCGAGGAGACCGCCGTGGCGGCGGCCGGGCCGTGCCGGCGGGCCAGCATGCCGTGCAGCGCGCCGCGGAACCCGACCTCCTCCAGCAGGACGGTCCCCAGGGGGACCTGGAGCAGGGACTCCTCCAGGACGCGGGCGCGCGAGAGCGACAGGGCGCGCTCGTCGTGGAAGAGCGGCCTGGTGCGGGGCACGGAGATGCCCACGGTGTAGACGGCGGCCACCGCCGTCGCCAGCGCGCCGCCGACGGCCGCTCCGCGGGACGCCTTCTCGAACCCCAGCTCACGCCACGACACCCCGTGCCCGCGTGCCATGGCCACGAGCGCGGCGGTGGCGGCGGCGGAGGTCAGGGGGGCGAGCCTGGGGGCGATCTTGTTGTTGAGGACGTTGGCGGCGGTGAGGACGGCGATCGAGCGCAACAGCACCCTTGCAGGCTACGTCGCATCACAGGACGTCGGCGACCGGTGGGGGCGGGGTGGTCGGTGGGTGGGGTCAGGAGGCGGCGGAGTTGCGCCAGCCTGCGGGGAAGCGGGTGCGGCGGCGTTCCTGGGGGGTGAGGCCGCCCCAGATGCCTTCCGTCTCGCCCTCGCGTAAGGCGTAGGAGCGGCACTCGTCGATGACCGGGCAACGGGCGCAGACCGCCTTCGCGCGGGCCTCCTGCAACGGTGAGGGCGCGAGCGGGAAGAAGAGGTCAGGGTCGCTGGACCTGCACGCGCCTCTGCGCAGCCAGCCGATCTCCTCCAGTGGCATGCCTCCACCGTAGAGGCAGGTCATGATCAGACACATCATCCTCTGGGTTGACCCGCGCGTACACCCTCAGCAGGCGCCCACGCCGTCCTCGTAGCCGCCGGCGAAGGAGGACTGGCGTTGCTCGGCGGTGCCGTGGGCGGCGGGGTCCAGCCAGTCGTCCGTGGGGTCGCCGGCGGCCTCCAGGCTGGTCATGAGCTCGTCCTCGTCACCGGGCTGGGCGCGCAGGGAGCCTGAGCCGACCAGGGCCGCCAGCGTCCCGCCGGCGTAGCAGTCGGCCTGCAGCTCGGCCTGGACGTTCAGCTCGAAACCGGTCCTGAGCTGGGCCTGGACGGCGTGCCCGAACTCGTGGGGGATGATCACGTACACCGAGCCGTCGCCCATGTCGTTCCACAGGGACTCCATCCAGGCCTGGTCGTAGGCGATGAAGTGGCCCTCGGGGCAGTAGAAGGCGTTGTTCGGCACGGACGGCTCGCCCCCGCAGGAAGGCCCCGAGCTCCCGGAGTAAGGGATGAAGTCGGCGATAGGCCGATAAGTCATCCCCTGCTGGTCGAAGAACTCCGTCCAGAACGACTCGGTGAGCGTGCGCGCGGCCCGGATGTCGTCCTCGAACGTGTCGGCCCCCTGGGCGTCCCTGGAGGCGGGCCGGGTGAGGCCGCAGCCGGCCAGCAGCAGGACGAGGGCCAGGACGAGGAGGCGGGGTCGCACGAGGTTCACACGTCCCAAGTGTGCACCGGATCGTTGCCGTGCATGCGGTCGATGTAGTCCAACGTCATGGCGCGTAACGCCTCGTGGCGGTCGCCGCCCTGCGCGCGCACCCGTTCGACCTGCCACGTCGCGCCCGTGCGGCCGGTCAGGCAGCGTCCCTCGATGATGCCGAGCAGCCGGTCGGCGACCGGCGTGTGCACCCCCCACGCGGCCAGGCCCTCGCGCGCCATGGGCAGCAGCCGGCGCAGGATCAGCTCGGCCGCCGGCACCTCGCCCAGCCCCGGCCAGTACAGCCGGGCGTCCAGGCCGTGCCGGGCCGCGGCGGCGAGGTTGTCCTCGGCGGTGCGGAAGGACATCTGGCTCCAGATCGGCCGCTCGGCCGACGGGAGCACGCGCATCAGGCCGTAGTAGAACGCGGCGTTCGCGGCGATGTCGGCGACCGTGGGCCCGGCGGGCAGGACGCGGTTCTCCACGCGCAGGTGCGGCACGCCGTCCACGACCGCGTAGACGGGCCGGTTCCAGCGGTAGATGGTGCCGTTGTGCAGGGTCAGCTCGTGCAGCTGGGGGATGCGTCCCTGGTCCAGCTCGGCCCGCGGGTCCTCCTCCTCGCACAGAGGCAGCAGCGCCGGGTAATAGCTGACGTTCTCCTCGAACAGGTCGAAGACGCTGGTGATCCAGCGTTCCCCGAACCACACCCGCGGCCGCACGCCCTGTGTCTTCAGCTCGGCCGGACGCGTGTCGGTGGCCTGCTCGAACAGCGCGATCCTGGTCTCGCGGTGCAGCTCCTTGCCGAACAGGTAGGGGGAGTTGGCCGCGACGGCGACCTGGGGGCCCGCGATGACCTGGGCGGCGTTCCAGTGCGGCGCGAACGCCTCCGGGCTCACCTGGAGGTGGAGCTGGACGCTGGTGCACGCGGCCTCGGGCGCGACGCTGTCGGCGTGGGTGTCGAGGCGTTCCACGCCCTCGATGCACAGGTGCAGGTCCTCGCCGCGGGCGGCGAAGATCTGCTCGTTGAGCAGGCGGTAGCGAGGGTTGGCCGACAGGGTGCCCTCGCTGATGTCCTGCTCGCGCAGCGTGGGCAGGATGCCGACCAGCACCAGGTGCCCGTCCTGGGAGCGGGCGCGCTCCTCGGCGTGGTTGAGCCGCCTTCGTACGTCCGCCTCCAGGTGGAGCGGGCCGTCGCCGGTCAGCTCCCGGGGCTCGACGTTGATCTCGATGTTGAACTGGCCCAGCTCGGTGGCCCAGTCCGGCTGCTCGATCGCGGCCAGCACCTGGGCGTTGCGCATGGCGGCCTCGCCACGGGCGTCCACGATGTTGAGCTCGATCTCCAGGCCGGCCTGGGGGCGGTCGAACTCGAAGCGGGACTCGCGCAACATCTGGGCGAAGACGTCGAGACATCGACGCACCTTTTCCCGATATTTCCGGCGATCGTCCCGGCTGAACACGACGACTGGCACGTCCCTGCCCATACCAGGAAATGTCGCACGGCTGGGCCGTCATGACCAGCCGGAGATCGACACGATGTCTCCGGCGGGCCGGACCACACGAAGATCATCGAGACGGCGCGCGCCCCCCTGGCATCCCCGTAGGGTTCGGGCATGCGTGTATTGATTACCGGTGGGGCGGGCTATATCGGCAGCACGATCGGGTCGGCGTGCCTCGACGCCGGCATCGAGCCCGTGATCCTCGACAGCCTCGTGACGGGCCGCAGGGAGTTCGCCGACGGACGGATCTTCTACGAGGGCGACATCGGCGACGGCGCCCTCGTCGACAAGATCTTCGCCGAGCACCCCGACATCGAGGCCGTCGTCCACTGCGCGGCACTGATCGTCGTGCCCGACTCCGTCGCGGACCCGGTCGGCTACTACCGCGCGAACGTCGCCAAGAGCCTGGAGTTCACCGACCACCTGCTGCGCAACGGCTGCGAGCGGATGATCTTCAGCTCGTCCGCGTCGATCTACCAGGCCGGCGCGGACCACACCGTGGACGAGAGCTCGCCGCTCGCCCCGCAGAGCCCGTACGCGCGGACCAAGGCGGTCTGCGAGGCCATGTTCGCCGACATCGCCGCCACCCGGCCGATCCGCATCCTGTCGCTGCGCTACTTCAACCCGATCGGCGCCGACCCGGCGATGCGCACGGGCCTGCAGCTGCGCCGTCCCAGCCACGCCCTGGGCAAGATGATCGAGGCGTACGAGGACGGCGTGCCGTTCGCGATCACCGGCACCGACTACCCGACGAGCGACGGCACGGGCATCCGCGACTACGTCCACGTCTGGGACCTGGCCGCCGCGCACGTGGCGGCGCTGCGCCGGTTCGACTCCCTGGACGCCGACGTGATCAACCTCGGCACCGGCGCCGGCACGACGGTCCGCGAGCTGGCCGAGGCGTTCAACCGGGTCGTCGACCGGCCGATCGACGTGGTCGAGGCGCCCGCCCGGCCCGGTGACGTGGCGGGGGCGTACACGCGCAGCGACCGGGCGCGGCGGCTGCTCGGCTGGGAGACCGGGTTCACCGTCGAGGAGGGCATCAGGCACTCGCTGGAGTGGGCCGCCCTGCGCGACTCCCGCCTCGCCTGACCCGCGCCCGGCGTGCCGGGCGCCGCGCCCGTCCCGCCAAGCGGCGACGGGACAGGCGCGGGCCTCGGCACGGGCGGGTGCTACTTGGCGACGCTCACGCCGAACGGCAGGTCGAGGGAGGAGATGTCGTCCTTGCCGTTCTCGAACTCGCTGGAGACGTCCTCAGCCGTCGGAGCCTTGATCGACACGGCGCCGCCCCAGCCGGTGAAGCGGGTGTCGACCCGCACGCCGTCCTTCTTGGAGCCCGAGCCGGTGATCGCGGTCTGCGGGAACGTGGCCACCAGGCGCACCGGCAGGCCGGCCGCGTCAAGGGTGAGCTTCCAGCTGATGACGCTCTTCAGCGCCTTGGCCGTGGGCCGCGGGTCGATCGCGGTCGCCCGGTACCAGGGCGAGACCTTCCGCAGGTCGCGGACGGTGATCGTGCCGGCGTAGCCGCCGCTCACCGGCTTGGCGGTCTTGAGCAGGGTCTTGAGCGTGGCCTGCTCGGCGACGTTCACCGGCTGGCCGAACACGCCGGTGATGCCGCCCGTCGGGCCGTTCTTGGCCTTGAACCAGGTCTCGCCCTCGGGCAGGACCGTGGTCCACATGCCGCCGGACAGGTACGACGTCGTGCCGATCCGGATCGTGCGCTCGGGCGTGGCGAGGGCCTTGGCCTCCTCCGAGGGCTCGTCGCCCAGGTCGGACATGTTGAGGGCGAACTTGCCCGTGATGTCCGAGGCGGCGACGCCCGACTTGCTGAACTGGAAGGTTCCCGTGCGCCGGATGAAGACCTCGCTGCGCGTGCCGTCGGTGATGCTGATGCGCTCGCTGAACTGCACCCCCTTGCCGGGGACGAGCTGCTTCTTCACGGCGGTCACGGGGTTCTTGGGCGCGGCCGCCTGGGCCGGCGCCGCGAGCAGCGCGGGGGTGGCGGCCACCAGGGCGGCGGCCGTCGCCAGCGCGACGCCGGTGAGGGTTCGCTTCATGTGCGGTTGTGTCCTTGTTTCGAGGGGGAGTTGTCGACAGCTCGGCGGCTCAGTCGAACAGGCCGAGCGAGCTGGTGGAACCGTCGGGGATGGCCTGGCGGAGCTTCTCGGCTCTCGCCCGCTTCTCGGCCATCAGGTCCTTGTAGGTGATGACCTCGTCCACCGGAGGGGCCTTGACGCTGACCTTCGCGCCCCAGCCCGAGAGCCGGGTCTCGACGACGCTCCGCGAGCCCGGGGTGAGGCTCTGGCCGGTGACGACGCGGTCGGGCAACGCCTGGGCGTTCAGGCCCAGCTGGTAGCGGAACCCCTCGTACGCGCCGGCCCCGCGCGCCTGCGCAAGGGTGAGCGCGCCCTGACGGAGGCCGTCCTTGGGGCCGGCGGCGTGCGAGACCAGGGCCTTGACCGTCCTGGGCGCCAGCACGTCGACCGGCTGGGCCGAGGTGATCACCTTGCCCTTGAGGTGCTCCATGAGCACCCACGTCCTGCCCATGGGCAGGTCGTCGGCCAGGTCGGCCGCCTGCACGTAGACCTTGCCGCCGACGCTGATCCAGCGTTGCCGGCTGTCGTCCGCGCCGATCGTCCTGAACACGACGTCGGCCGCGACGGGCCCGGACGCGCCGAACTCCACGGAGCCGGCCATGCGGGTGACCTGGCCGTCGCGCGGACGCTTCGACTCGGTCCGCGCGGTCTCGGAGATCGTCACCCCGTGGCCGGGGACGAACTGCCGCTTCAGGGCGGTGACCGGGTCCACGGCCGCCTGTGCGGGGACGGCCGGGATGAGTGCCGCGGCCGTCACCGCGGCCGCGAGCAATCGCTTCATGAGTGTCCTTAGGAGGGGGGCTACCTGATGGTGCCCAGGGAGTTGAGGGAGCCGTCCGGGATGTCCTGCGGAACGGCGCTGTCGTCGGCGAGTTCGGTGATGTCGGCCACCTGGTCGGCCGGCGGGGCCTTGACCTTGACCTTGGCACCCCAGCCGGTGAAGCGGGTCTCGGTCGTGCTGTGGCTGGCGCCGAGGATGCCGAAGTCGAGGGTCCAGTCGCTGACGACCCTGGTGACCAGGCCCTTGGAGTTCACGGCGAGCAGGTACGAGACCTTGACCTTGGCGATCTTCTTCTCGACGCTCTGGCCGTAGATCTTGCCGAGCTCCTTCACCGTGACCGAGCCGCGGTAGATCCCGCCCTTGGTGCTCGCGGCGTGGGAGACGAGCATCTTCAGCACCTTGGGCTCGAAGACGTCCAGCATCTGGTTGGAGGTGCTCATCCGCAGGCCGGTGTCGGGGTAGCGGACCCACTTCTTGCCCTCGGGCAGGCCCTCGCTGTAAAGGCCGCCCTGCGCATATACGTGCTTGCCCACGGTGATGGTCCGCGACGGCAGCAGCGACGCGTACAGGTCGGCGTTCTTGCCGGTGCTGCGATTGCGTACGTCCGAGGCGACGATTCCGGACCTGCCGAACTCCAGAACGCCGGACGTCTTCATGGTTCCGGTGCTCTTGCCGTCCATCGAGGAGCGGGACGTCTCGGTGAACCGTACGCCGTGTCCGGCGACGTACTGCTTCTTCAGCGCCTTCGCCGGATCCGCGGGCGCGGCCTGGGCCGGGGTCGCGGTCACGAGCGCCGCCGCGCTGGCCAGGGCCAGGCCCGCGATAATTCGCTTCATCCGATTCCTTCAGATCAAGAATGAGGGGAGCAGGAATCCTGCCAATTGAAGATCACGACCATATATCGACAGACACCGCATAAGGCAGCGAATTGGTGCACTTTCGGTGCAGAGGAGGACATGGTGAAGTGAGATCACCGTCACATAGCGGAAGAACCGTGCCCCGATGACCTGTGCAGGTCAAGCTTGGGGCTAGGCTTCACTGGCGGAAACGCCCGGCACGCACCCCTGAGCGTAGGAGCTCGCCGTGAGAGAGCGAGGCACGAAGCCGACACGAGCGGCGAGCGGACGCGACCGTCAGCGCAGTTGCCCGGGCCGTCGAACATCAGTCGGATAAGCAAGGACGGACCCTCGTGGACCTGTTCGAACATCAGGCGAAGGAGCTCTTCGCTGACTACGGCATCCCGGTGCCACGCG
>NZ_JBSFGJ010000298.1:0-11499 GCF_053596515.1 Nonomuraea sp. NPDC001684 | reverse complement strand
GTCGGTGATCGAGCCGTCCTCGACCGGCACCCGGATGGCGACGCCGTCCAGGCGGCCGTCGAGCTCCGGCAGCACCTGGCCGACCATGCGGGCGGCGCCGGTGGTCGTGGGGACGATGTTGACGGCCGCGGAGCGCGCCCGGCGCGGGTCCTTGTGCGGGGCGTCGAGCAGCACTTGGTCGCCGGTGTAGGCGTGGATGGTGGTCATGAACCCCCGGACCAGGCCGAAGCGGTCGTTCAGCACCTTGACCATGGGGGCGACGCAGTTGGTGGTGCACGAGGCGAGCGAGACGATCTCGTGCCTGGCCGGGTCGTACGCGGCGTCGTTGACGCCGGGCACGATGGTGGCGTCCAGCCCCTTGCCGGGCGCCGACAGCAGGACGCGGCGCGCGCCGGCCTTCAAATGGCCCTCCAGGGCGTCCCTGGAACGGAACCGGCCGGTGGCGTCGATGACCAGCTCGACGTCGTGGGCGCGCCAGTCGATCTCGGCGGGGTCGCGCCGCCCGCTGACGGCGATCGTCCTGCCGTCCACCTCCAGCGACTCCGGGGACGCGCTGACGGGCAGGCCGAGCGGGCCGTAGGTGGAGTCGTAGGCGAGCAGGTGGGCCAGCGTGGCCGCGTCGGTGATGTCGTTGACGGCGACGATGTCGAGGTCGGTGCGCAGTGCGCGGCGCAGGACGGCTCTGCCGATCCTGCCGAAGCCGTTGAGTCCGATTCTCATGCCTTCATCGTCCGGCGGCATGGGGCCGGCCATCAGGGGCGAGGGTCCTCACGGGGCGGGACCTTCGGCACCGTGCGCGAAAGCGGACGGGAGGCTTCGTGGTTCCTCCCGTCCGCTCACGACCGGCTTCAGTGCTCGACGGTGATCCGCCGGCCCGCCGCCTTCTTCTCCTCGGCCAGCCCGACGCTGACCTCGAGGACCCCGTTCGCGTAGGTGGCCTTGACGTCGTCGGTCTTGGCCGCGGCGGGCAGGGTCACCGTCCGTGCCAGCGCTCCGTAGGCGAACTCGGAGCGATGCGGCTCGGTGGTCGTGCGGGTCTTCTCCGCCCGGATGTGCAGAACACGGTCGTCGACGACGATCTCGACGTCCTTGTCGGGGTCGATCCCGGGCAACTCGGCGCGCAGGACGTACCGCCCCTCGGCGATGTAGTCCTCGACCCGGAGGATCTGTCCGAACGGCCGGAACCCGAACATGGGCTGCTCCAGCCATTCCATCAGCTCCGGGAACGGAAGTCTGACGTCTCTCCGCTCTGGCAGGCTCATCACGTCCTCCTTCTGTGAGTCCCGATCCCACCTCTCCAGCACACGCCCGGCACGTTCGCGCCAGGAGAGGCGGACGTCCTTTCGCGACATGACCTTCGGCCCTGCTTGCGATCCCCTCCATCCGGACAAGCTGAGAGACAGGACCGCGAACGGGAGATCCGTCATGCCTGAGGGATACGACGTGCTGCTGCGCGACGGCGGCATCGCCCACGTGCGCCCGTTGCTTCCCACCGACCGGGACGCCCTGCACGAGCTGGTGGACCGTTCCTCGGAACGCTCGGCCTACCTGCGCTTCTTCACCGGGGGCCGCAACACCGCTCATTCCTACATGGATCGCGTGACGAGCGCCGGGTACGAGGGCCACGCGCTGGTGGCCACCATGCGCGACCGGCTGGTCGGGGTCGCCGAGTACATCCCCATGGACGAGCGCCGCGCGGACCTGGCCATCCTCATCGACGATGCGGCGCACGGGCACGGCCTCGGCACCCTGCTGTTGGAGCACGTCGCCCTGGACGCCGCCGAGCACGGCGTCCGCGAGCTGGTCGCCGACGTGCTGACCGAGAACCGGCCGATGCTCCGGGTGCTGCACGATCTCGGCCTGGACGTCGCCCAGCGGGTCGACGGCGGCACCGTGCACATCGTCATCGCCGCCGATCCCACCCCTGGGCTGCGGGCGGGCATCGAGTCCCGCGACCACGAGGCCGGATGCGCCTCGCTCGCGCGGGTGCTCACTCCTCGCTCGGTGGCGGTGATCGGCGCGAGCCGGAACGAGCGCGCCGTCGGCCACAAGGTGCTGCGCAACCTCATCGACGGCGGCTTTCCCGGCGCAATCCATCCGGTCAACCCCAACGCCGCCGAGGTGGCCGGACTCGCCTGCCACGACAGGGTCCCGGAGGGCGTGGACCTGGCGGTCGTGGCGGTGCCCGCCGCGCGGGTGCTGGAGGTGGCGCGCGACTGCGCGAAGGCGGGCGTCGCCGGGCTGGTGGTGCTGACGTCGGGGTTCGCCGAGGCCGGGCATCCCGGCGCGGAGTCGGAGCTACTGCGCATCTGCCGCTCTTCCGGGATGCGGCTCATCGGCCCGAACTGCCTGGGCGTGGTCAACACCGCCGCCCGGCTGAACGCCAGCTTCCTGCCGCACAATCCCGGCCAGGGCCGGGTGGCGCTGATGTCGCAGTCCGGCGCGGTCGCTGCGGCGTTGCTGGAGCGGCTGGACGTCTCCACGTTCGTCTCGGTCGGCAACAAGGCCGACGTCAGCGGCAATGACCTCCTCCAATGTTGGGAGGACGACCCGCACACCGACGTGATCGCCCTGTACCTGGAGTCGTTCGGCAACCCGCGCAAGTTCGTGCGGATCGCTCGCCGGGTCGGGGCGCGCAAGCCGGTGCTGCTGGTCAAGAGCGGTCGCGGCGAGGCCGGAGGCCGAGCCGTGCGCTCCCACACCGCCGCCGCGGCCACCCCCGACGTGGCCGTGGACGCCCTGGTCCGCGCCGCCGGCGTGATCCGGCTCGACAGCGTGCCCGAACTGATCGACGCCGCCCGGCTCCTGGCCTTTCAGCCGCTGCCCCGGGGGCGCCGGGTGGCCATCGTGGGCAACTCCGGCGGGCCGCAGGCGATGGCCGCCGACGCCTGCGAACGCCGCGGCCTGGCCATCCCCGAACTGCCGCCCGGACTGCTGGACGCGCGGGCCGCCGCCGCGCTCGGCAATCCCGTCGACCTGACCGCCGAGGCCACCGCCGACGAGATCGGCGCCGCCGTACAGGCGGTGGCCGCCGTGCCGGACGTAGACGCCGTCCTGGTCGTCTACACCCCGCCGTTCGGGTCCGGGATGGAGGCGACCCGTCAGGCCATCGCCGCGGCGGCCAAGGAGGCGGGCAAGACCGTCCTGGCCTGCGTCGTCGGCCACGACGGGCTGATCGACGGCCGCGTGCCCTGCTACGCCTTCCCCGAGCAGGCCGTCCAGGCCCTCGCTCATGCCGTGGAGTACGCCGAGTGGCGCCAGACGCCCGAGCCTGTGGCGATCCCCGTGGCGGCCGACAGGGAGGGGGCACGGCGGATCGTCCAGGCTGCGCTGGAGGCGCGGCCGGAGGGCGGGTGGCTCTCCCCCCAGGCCGCCGCCCGACTGCTGGACTGCTACGGCGTCGCACGGGCCGAGTCGGTCGAGGTGCGCGACGGCGAGTCCGCCGCCCGGGCCGCAGCCCGCGTCGGGCTGCCGACGGTGCTCAAGGCCGTCGGCCCGGTGCACAAGAGCGACGTCGGCGGCGTCCGGCTCGGCCTGCGTACCGAAGACGAGGTCCGCCGCGCATATCAAGAAATGTCGGAGCGCATCGGTCCGGAGATGACGGGCGCGATCGTCCAGCGCATGGTGCCCGCCGGGGTCGAGATGATCGTCGGCGGCGTCAACTACCCGGCTTTCGGGCCCCTCGTCATGGCCGGCTTGGGCGGCGTGACGGCCGATCTCCTGGCCGACCGCGCCTTCCGCGTCCCGCCGGTCACCGACCCCGCCAGGATGCTCGCCGAGCTGCGCTGCGCGCCCCTCCTGCGCGGCTACCGCGGCTCGCCGGCCGTGGACGTCAAGGCCCTCGAAGGCCAGCTCGTCAGGATCGGCCGGCTGCTCGAAGACCTGCCCCAGGTCGCCGAGCTCGACCTCAACCCCGTCATCGTCACCCGCGACGGCGCGACCACCGTGGACGCCCGCATCCGCGTCGCTCCCGCCCAGGCCCCGCCCTCCTCGCTGCTACGCCGCCTGCGCTGACCTACGGCCGAGCCCGCTCGGGACTTCCGGCCCTGCTAGCCCGGCTCGACATGGGCTGTGCTGAAGGCAGGAACGAAGCCCCCGGAAGGAGCCGACCCCCATGAAGATGACCGTCGCGGACGTGATGACCGGAAAGGTCGTGTCCGTCACCCCCGCCACCCCGTTCAAGGACATCGCCGAAGCGCTCATCAACGGCGGCATCAGCGCCGTCCCGGTCGTCGACGACGAGCAGCACGTGGTCGGCATGGTGTCCGAGGCCGACCTGCTGCGCAAGGAGGAGTTCCGCGAGCAGTTCTACCGCGAGGGCTACCGTCCCCCGCTGCGCGCCCGGCTGCGCCACGCCAAGGGACGCCAGAAGGCCGAGGGCGACACCGCCGCCGAGCTGATGACGAGCCCGGCGATCAGCGTCTCCCCCGAGGCGTCCGCGGTCTCGGCCGCCCGCCTGATGGAGGCCCATGACGTCAAGCGCCTCGCCGTCGTCGACCGCGACGGCCGTCTCCAGGGCATCGTCAGCCGCCGCGACCTGGTCAAGCTGTTCCTGCGTCCCGACGAGGAGATCGCCGCCGAGGTGCGCGACGAGATCCTGGACCAGAAGCTGTGGGTGGACACCGCCGGCGTGCGGGTAGAGGTGCGCCAGGGAGTCGTGACGCTGTCCGGCTGGATGGACCGCCGCACCGAGACCGGCATCGCCGTCCGCATGACCAGCCGGGTCAACGGCGTGGTCGACGTCGTCGACAAGCTGAGCTGGAAGACCGACGACTCCAAGTGGGAGGCCAGATAGCGATGCTCGTCCGCGAGGTCATGAGCAGCCCGGCAGTCACCGTCCGCCACAGCGATCCGGTACGGCGGGCCGTCCGCGTCCTGCACGGCCACGACATCACCGCCGCCCCGTCGTCGACGAGGGCGGACGGCTCGTCGGCGTGGTCAGCGAGCTGGACCTGCTGCGCGGGGAGTTCGAGCCCGATCCCCGCGCGACCGTCCGCCCGGCCGCCGCGTCCCGCGAGCCGCTGCCCCGCCGCGTCATGGACGTCATGACCCGCGACGTCGTCACCGTCACCGAGACCACCGACGTCACCGTCGCCATCGACCTCATGGTCGGCAAGCGGGTCAAGAGCCTGCCCGTCGTGACCGGCTCGCGGATCGCCGACATGGTCAGCCGCCGCGACCTGATGGCCATGCTCGCCCGTACGGACGAGGACCTGCGCCAGGAGGTCGAGGCGGCGCTGCGCGAGCAGTACCCGAACGGCCCGAGCCGGGACGTCGCCGTCCACGACGGCGTGGCCTCGGCGGCCCGGCACCGCGCTGTCGGCGGCGGGCTGATCGCCCCTACTGGAGCAGGACCTTGGCCTCTGCTCGCACGCCCCCGCCGCCGGAATGCTGGGAGCAGCCGAAGATGGGGAGCAGCGAGATGACAATCACCCGCGAAGAGGTCAAGGTCCAGGGCAGCGAGCTCGCGGACACGGTCAAGAGCCTGATCCACGAGGGCAACGTCCGCAGGATCATCGTCAAGGACTCGCACGGGCACACGGTGATGGAGGTGCCCGTCACGGTCGGAATGGTGGCGCTGGTCGCCGCGCCCGTCGTCACGGCCGTGGCCGCCATGGCCGCTGCCGCCGCCGAGTGGTCCATCCAGGTCGAACGCCACCCGCAGGACGAGCAGTACGTACCACCACAGGTCTGACCGCACCTCTTCCCCGCCATCCTCCGTACGTGCCGGTGGCGGGGAAGCCATGTCGGGACCATCGGCCCCCGGTCACCGCCTTTCGCCCCTGCCCTCGGCCCACCGGACCTGGTGCCATCGAGACATGGACGCCTGCCACGCATTCCGCCGCCTGCTCCGACCGATGCTTCTCCTGCCGGCCGCCTATCTCCTGCTCGTCCACCCCCGGCTGCTGCGCTGGGGCGCCACCGAGGGCGAAGCAGCCCGTCGGCTGCCCGGCGACGACATCGTCCCGCGACCGCACATCGGCGCCACCCGCGCCATCAGCGTCAACGCTCCTCCCGAAGCCGTGTGGCCATGGCTCGTGCAGATGGGCGGCCATCCCCGGGCGGGCTGGTACGCCTACGACCACATCACCAACGACGGCCGTCCCAGCGCGGATCGCATCGTCCCGGAGTTGCAGCGACTTGAGGTGGGCGACCTGCTGCGCACCCCTCCGTCGGGCATCGGCTACACGGTGGAACGTATCGTCCCCGGACGTGAGATCGTGCTCGCCATCCGGGCCTTCCACGTGACCGTGAGCTGGGCGATCGTGCTGCTCGGCACGGAGGAGCACAGCCGCCTGCTGTTCCGGCTCCGCATCCGCTGCCGCCCCGGCCTCCGCGGGCTGGTCTACCTGCTGCTGTCGGAGTCGGCGGACTTCCTGGTGACGCGCAGGCAGCTGATCACCATCAAGGCCCTGGCCGAAGCGCACAAGCACTGAGGATCCCGGCGGTTCACACCCCCGGCAGGGTCGCCCTCCGCGCCGTCCCCAGCAGGGCCGGGCGCACCGGCTCGTCGACGAACTCCACGTCTCCTTGACCCGGCGCTGCGCCGGTCTGCGTGCCAAGTCGAGCGGCCCCAGTTCACCGGGCCACTCGTGATGAGGCCGTTCCCACACGCGACACACGGTCAGCGGCAGCCCCGCGCCGCAACCTCGGCCGCGCCCCGGATGAGGGCCCGCGCCGCCGACGGCGACTTCTCGGAGCCCACCACCACTCCGAGCCCGCATCTCATGACGAACTCCGTTCCGACTGCCTGACTTCACCGTCGTCCAGAGGGCGCGGGACATCCGGAGGCGTCATTCTCCTCTTGCGCGGGGCCTTCGTCCTGAGGTGGACCCTGCCTTGACGCCGCTGGCGCGAATGCCCGTTGTGAGACGTTCGGCGGGACTTCTGGCTCTGCCGCCTCGCGGGGGCGGAGGGCAGCGTGGGTTCCAAGGAGGTGCGTCATGACCACTGCACTCACCACCGACCTCGCCGTCAGGCGGCTGCTCGTGGCGGCCGGAGAGGCGCCTTCGGTGCTCAACACCCAGCCGTGGCGCTTCACCGTACGCCATGGGAACGTCATAGGCCTGCTCGCCGACTGGGACCGCTGGTTGCGGGTCAGCGACCCATGCGGCCGTTCCCTGCACGTCAGCTGCGGCGCCGCGCTCTTCAACCTCCGTATCGCGGCCCGGGCCACCGGTCGCAGCCCAGTCGTACGCCTGCTGCCTGAACCCCAGCACGCACCAGACCTGCTGGCCCGCGTCACGATCGGCGCGCATGCCCCGGCGACGTCGGACGAACGCCACCTGTACGGCCTCATCCCCATCCGGCGCACCAACAGAACCCCGTTCAGCGACCGGCTCATCCCGGCGCCGGTGCTGAGCGAGATGCGCGTCGCGGCGACCCTGGAGGGCGCCAGGCTGTCCTTCCTGGACGAGCGCTCGTCCGCCGACCTGCTCGACTACGCAGCCCTGGCACAGGACGAGCTGGCCCGCGACGAGGAGTACCTGGCCGAGCTGGCCGCCTGGACAGGCGGCCACGGCGTGCCCTCGTACGTGCAGGGACCGGTCGCGACCGGCGACGTGGACCCCGTCCGCGACTACGGCCGCCGGATCGGCGGCGCGCGCTTCGAGCCCCGTCCGCAGCTCGCGGTCCTCACCACCGCCGGCGACGAGCCGCTGGACTGGCTGCGCGCCGGGCAAGCACTTCAGCGGGTGCTCCTGGTGGCGACCGGGCACTGGGTCTCGGCCTCGTACCTCAACCAGCCCCTCGACCTGCGTGACATGCGGCGACGCCAAGACCCGCACCACCGGCGCGGCCACCCCCAGATGATCATGCGCCTGGGATACGGCGAGATGGTGCCCCGCGCTCCCCGCCGCCCCGTGACCGAGCTCTTGACGGACGGCTCCTGTGAGGCGGGACCTCCCCCAACCCCGAGGGCGGACACGCGATGCTCCGCTCCCGAGCATGCCGTGGCGACGCCGGGCAAGCGAGGGACCGCCGCCTCGGCCGCTCCGCGGGCGTACTCCTGCCAGGAGGCGAGCAGCGTCGTGGCGCCGCGCAGGTAAAGATCGGCATCGGTCAGCGCGGTCATCGCGCGACCTCGCCGGGCTCCCAGCGCTCGGGTACCAGGACGACCTGGAAGCCGTCGGGGTCCTGAAACGTTGTCGCGTACGCGGCCCAGTACGGGTTCGCGGGTGTGACGGGATCGGCGGCAAGGCGGCTCGCGGCGGCCCGCACTGCCTCCTCCTCGCCCAGGTAGAGCACGAGCAGCGATTGCGGATGCGGCGAGGGAGCCCCATGACCGCCACCGGTGGTCAGCTCAAGGTGGGTCCCGGTTCCCGGTACCTCGAGCAACACCCCGTCATAGCCGTCGTGATCGCGGAAGCGGCCGATCTCGGTCAGCCCGAGACCGTCGCGGTAGAACGCGGCGAGCTCGTCCAGGCGCTCGGTGTGTCGCGCCACGCGAAGCCCCGTCGCCGCAACCGTTCCCGCGCTGGCTTAGCTCTGCAGGTCAAGGGAGAGCCAGACCTGGTCCCGCAGCGGAATGCCGTCCACCTCCATCGCGGGATAGCCGGCCTGGGAGGTGAAGACATCCCGTTCCACGCGCAACAGCCGGAACCCGAGCCGCTGATAGAAGCCCAGCACGCGCGTATCGGCAGCCGCGGTCGCGACGAGAAGCGTCGGCCGATGCTCCTGCCGGCAGACCGCCACCGCGCGCTCCACGAGCATCCGACCGACTCCAGCACCTTGACGATCCTCCCGAACCGCAAGGCTCTTGACCTCCGCCTCCCCAGCTCGCTCACCCTCGATGAGCTGCAGGTGGCCGATGACGGTCACGCCGTCTCGGGCCACCAGCACCCGCCCCAGCTCGCGGTACCGGCTCACCGCCGCCGGTGAGTCGTCCGCAAGCTCGAACAGGCCGGCCAGCGCCTCACGCGGCCCCTCGAACCAATCGACCGCCACCATCGCACCCCCAGACCACGCGCCCCGAAGCACCTGCTGCCAATGCCCTTCGACCATAAGGTCCGGACCCGGCTCAGCTCCACGGCATTTCTGCCTCGCCCCTCCGATGCCAAGCACGGGCAGCTCGCCACCGTCGTTCAGCACATGCAGGCAGAACTCCCGCTCGGACCGCGCCCTGCCCGCGCCCACGATCCGCTCCACCTGACCGGCCGCGTAATCCCCACCGCAGCCGTGGGCAGCTCACCCACGTGCCGCCTCCCAATCCACGCCACGATCAGCTCTTCCGGCACCCGAACCCACCCTCCACCCGACCGTCTCCTACACGAACACGATCAAGCAGGGACGCCACCCAACCAGCCACACCCGCTCCGAAGCATTCACGAGCCGCACTCGTGACCTCTCATCCCGCTACCTGGCGGCCGGGGACACGTGCGGGGGCCGGGGGCCCAGTACAGATGCCACGAGATCCGGGGCCTGGTCTCCAACCGGCTCGCAGCCGTCGATGCCCATGATCCTGCAGTCCGGCTGTTCACCGGGCCACGGGGTGGTCGCATCAGCACCGCGGTCCTCCGCGACGGGACGCACTGGGACGAGGTCGTCACCCAGCTCGGCTACGAACATCTTCGCCGTCACGATCTCCGCCATACCGGACTGACGTGGATGGCCGACGCGGGGGTTCCCCTCCACGTCCTTCGCAAGATCGCCGGCCACGGCTCTCTGACGACTACACAGCGCTACCTCCATCCGGACCTCGGCGCCATCGCCGAGGCCGGGAATGCGCTCAGCGCGCACATGGCGGCGACGTGGTCCCCAAGTGGTCCCCAGCTGCGAGTTGCCTAGGAGATCACTCTCAAGATCGAGGCACGAGAAAAGGCCGATTGATCTGGGTTTACACCCAAGTCAATCGGCCTTTTACAACCGTCGGGACGACAGGATTTGAACCTGCGACCCCTTGACCCCCAGTCAAGTGCGCTACCAAGCTGCGCTACGTCCCGGTTGTGTCGGCCGCCCCCTGCGGGGCGGGACGTCATAACCTTAGCGCACATCGGAGGTAGGCGCGTACACGGAAAGCGGGAGCGGAGGGCGTGGTGGGGCGGAGGCCGAGCGTTGATCGGGCGGAGCTGGCGCGGCTGGTGGCCGGCGGGATGAGCGTGCAGGAGCTGGCCGCTCATTTCGGGGTGTCCGAGTCGGGGGTGCTCCAGGCCAAGCGGGCCGCCGGGCTGGCCAAGCCGATGCTCGACCACAGTGCCGCCGTACCGTGGAAGCTGGCGCGCGTGCACGCGCAGTCCGGGCCGGCCACCAATCTGCGGAACCTGTCGGCGGCGGCGCAGGGGAAGCCGCCGGCGGCGGAGCGGTTGAACACGGCGCTGCGATGGGCGCAGCGGCTCGTGGACGCGGGGCTGGACGTCCGGTACGACGCGGCTGAGGGGTTCAGTGAGGTTCCGGCGTCACCTGCCGGCTCGCACGTCGCGACGGTGCTGGAGGCCGCCAGGAAAGGGCTTGCAGCTCACTGAGCACGCGAGTTTCGACGGCCTTGATCGTGGGCAGTCGCAGGTCTCATTACAGAGACCGGAGGCGAACATCAATGACCACCTTGATCTGGGTGGCCGTCGTCGTGGTCGCGGTGGTGGCGCTCGCCGCAGTGGGCTATGTCGTGCTACAGCAGCAACGCCGCAGCCGTCTCCGCGAACGTTTCGGCCCTGAGTACGAGCGTACGGTGGCCGAGAGTGACAACCGGCGTGAGGCCGAGCGGGAGCTCATCGCCCGCGAGCAGCGCCATTCCGAGCTCGACATCCGGCCGCTGCCGGAGGAGACGCGCGACGCGTACGCCAACCGGTGGACCGAGGTCCAGGAGCGTTTCGTCGACGCTCCCGGGTTCGCGGTGACCGAGGCGGACCAGCTCGTCACCTCGGTGATGGCGGACCGCGGCTACCCCACGGACGACTTCGAGCAGCGGCTGTCCGATCTGTCGGTCGGGCACGCGGCCACTCTCGACCACTACAGGACGGCCCACGAGATCAGCGGGCGGGCGGCCAGGAAGGAAGCCTCGACCGAGGAGCTCCGGCAGGCCATGGTTCATTACCGCGCGTTGTTCGAGGAACTGCTGCACGAGACCACGCGAGGGCGGTGAACGTAGATGAGCAGCAGCAGAAGGAGCGAGGACGAGCTCAAGGTCCCGTCGCAGCGGTCGGACGAGGCCGGCAGGGACGACGAGCACAGGGACCTCACCGACGGGTCCGACGACCGTTACGACGACACCACAGGGCGGCACGACGGCGGCTACCCGAACGACGCCGGTCACACTTCGGCGAGCCACGGGTACGCCCCCGCGGTCCCCGACCGGGACCATGACGACGAGCCGTCCTACAAGGACCCCTACGCGAGCACCGGCGACGCCGGCGACCTGCCGACCGAGCCGCACCGCGAGACCCCTCTGGGACACGGTGCCGATCACCGCTCCCCCGACCCCGTCCCCGACCCCGACCCCGCTCACGCCGGCGTCCCCGCCGACGAGACGCCCGGGCACGAGACCTCCCGGGACGTGCTGTCCGG
>NZ_JBSFGJ010000297.1:0-11545 GCF_053596515.1 Nonomuraea sp. NPDC001684 | reverse complement strand
GGGCCGTCCCCTGCCGGGCGTCTACGGCCATCTGGTGGACTCGCGGCTGCGGCCGGTCCCGCCCGGCGTGCCAGGTGAGCTGGTCGTCGGCGGCCACGGGGGTGGCGGGGCAGGGGCCGTCGCAGGAGGAGCGGCTCCCGGACGCCGACAACAGGCCCAGCCCGATGACGGCGAGGACCGCGACGGCAAGGGCGGTCAGGCGGCCGGGACGGCGGAAGGCGGCCCATTCCCGGCGGAGGAGGTCGGTGATCGACATGCCAACGGTTATAGGGATCGACGCCTAACACGCCCCGAACGACGCCTGTCACCCCGCTGTCACCAGGCCGCCTCGCTGTCGTGGCGGCCCTTCGGTTCCGGGAGCATTGGCGCTCGCTCCGTGGGCCGCCGCCGTTGGTCCCGGACGAGCGTCGGCGGGCGAGAGCGAGGCTTGGCAGCGTCGTGATCGCCATGGCGGCGATGTCCACAGCGCCGCGGTGTTCAGCTGTGCTCGGGTTCCACCGGGAGCCACAGTTCGGCGTCGGCCTCGGTCTTGTCCGGCGACAGGTGGATGCGCAGGATCTCGGGACCGGTGCGGGTGCGGTACGGGTTCGACGGGAACCATTCGGTGAACACGTCCCGCCACAGCTCCTGGATGGCCTGTGGCGCCGGCCCGGAGGTGGTGAAGACCGCCCACGTACCGGCCGGGACGTCCAGCGTGGTCGTGCCTTCCGGAGCGGCCGCGGAGGTGATCACGCCATGGTGGTAGTCGAGTTCGGTGCCCTCGGCGCGGCTGGGGTCCATGTCGTCGCAGACCGCGACGATGCCATGCGGCTCCTGGTCCGACAGCTTCTCCAGGCGCTCCAGAGTCTGTGCGTCGATCCCACGGACGAAGTCCATGATCGCCTGGTTCGGGCCCGCGTGCACCAGCGGTACCCGGGTCTTGAACCCGACGACGGTGAAGTCCGCCCTGTCCACGACGCGGTACCGCATGCTGCTTCTCCCTTCGATGACGAGACGGAAGACCATCCGGGACTGGGAGTTGAGTGCGGCGCCGGTACGCCGGGCCTCGCCTGGTCCGATGCCGTGCATGGCACGGAACGCCCGCGCGAACGCCTCACCGGAGCCGTAGCCGTAGCGCACCGCGATCTCCAGCAGCGTTTCACGCCCCGCGAGCACTTCGGCGCCCGCGAGGGTGAGCCGACGACGCCGGACGTACTCCGACAGCGGCATGCCCGCGAGCGCGGAGAACATCCGGCGCAGGTGGTGCTCGGAGGTGGCCGCGATGCGTGCCAGCTGCTCCACGTCGATGGCCTGGTCGAGATGGCGCTCGATGTGCTCCAGGGCCTGGTTCAGCCGCTCCAGCATGGCTGGCCTCCGTCCTCGTCCCTCTTCACGGCCATCTTGCCGACGATAGCCGTGAAGCAGGTCTACCCGGCGCTGCTGCCGGCGCCGTCCCCGTCCGGACCGGGGGTGTCCCGTCCCAGGCCCCGGCGGATCGCGATCTCCACGGGCGAGTACGCACCGTCAGCCCGCTCCAGTTCGTACGGCGCGGCCGGCATCAGCGGCGGCTGGGCCATGAAGCGCGGTCGCACCCCATGGTGCGGTTGCGCGGCGTGCACCAGGAACGGATGGCACAGGAAGACGTCGCCCGGGGACCCGGTGGCGAGGGCGAGTGGCCGGTGGTCGGACGCCGCCACCACATCGGGCGCGAGGGTCAGCCCGCTCGCCCCGTCCTCTCCGTACTTCTCCAGCACCTTCGGCACGTCGAGGTGTGAGCCGACCCGGATCCGAGTCGGGGCGTCCTCCTCGCCGACCTCGCTGAACAGGAACAGCATCAACAGCGCCCGTCCCTGGGAGCGCAGATTCGTGAAGTACCAGGTCTCGCCCTCCGGCAGGTAGCTCCCCTCGATGTGCCAGCCCGCGTCCTCCGGCTCGTCCTCGTGGGGGAAGCGCAGCGGGAACGTGCCGAGCGAGTAGCGCGGCTCCCAGCGGCCCGCGCCGACGAGCAGGTCGTACGCGTGGTGCAGGAAGGGGGAGTTGGGCGCGGCGGCGAACGGTCCCTGCGCCATGCCGCCCACCCAGTGCACGGGCTGCGTCCACGTCGACGGGTCGTCGGGGTCGCAACCCGTCTCCCGCCACAGCAGCCGCGCGCAGTCTGCGGCCACGCGCGGCGCGACGGCTCCCTCCAGTTTCACGAAGCCGTCGCGGAGGAAACGGGATACCAAGGTCGTGTCATTCATGCCGCCAGCCTGCGACGACACCGGCCCCGGTGGCCCGACATCTTCCGTACCACCTTTGTCGGGTATGAGACTGAGCCGACACGGGCTCGTGGGGGCCATGCTGTGGGACACCCCGGCGAGGGATCGCCGGCGTGGCGGTTCTTCAATGGGTGCGGCGGCGCAGGGCGAGGGCGACGAGCGGGCCGGCGGCGAGCAGGAGTGCGAGGGCCGCGTAACCGTAGGTGAGCGAGGCCAGGGTGGCGACGCCGGCCACGAGCAGCGGGCCGCCGGCGTCGCCCAGCTCCCGGCCCAGTTCGGCGGCGCCCATGGTCTGGCCCATGCGTTCGGCCGGGGTGCGGGCGGCGAGGGCGGCGAAACCGAGCGGGGTGATGAGCCCCGTCCCGGCCCCGATCAGCACGGCGGCCGACAGGATGCCGGCCAGGCCGGGCAGCATGGCGCAGGCCAGCCCCGCCGCGGTGACCAGCAGCCCGCCCAGCAGGCCGGTACGGGTCGACAGACGCTCTTCGTCGAGGGCCCGCCCGGCCCTGGGCTGGACCACCGCCGCGCACGCCGCCAGGACGGACACCGCCGCGCCGGTCGCGACCGTGCCCAGCTCGGCGGCCCGGCCGGACACGGGCAGGAAGCCCACGCCGACCGACAGCGCGGCGGTGGCCCCGGCCAGCGCGGCGGTCGGCGCGAGGAAGGCCGGATCGGCCAGGCGCCGCGCCAGGTCCAGCACCGTCTGGCGGACCTTGGGCAGCGGCGGCACCGCGGGCACGGCCAGCGCGGCCCACACGGCGACCGCCGCGCCCAGCACGGTAAGGACCGCGAACAGCAGCCGCAGGCCGCCGGCCCACACCAGCACGCCGCCCAGCAGCGGGCCCAGGGTGTAGCCGATCGACTTCCAGAAGCCGTAGCCGCCGAAGGCCCGGCCGAGCTTGGCGGCCGGATTGAGCCTGGCCACCAGCGCCGAGGCCGACGGTGAGAACGCCGAGGCCGCCGCTCCCTGGCCCAGGCGGGCGGCCCACAACCAGCCGGGGCTGTCGGCGACGACGTACAGGCCGGAGGCGACCGCGAACGCCACCAGCCCGCCCACCAGCACCGGACGGGCGCCTATGCGGTCGGCGAGGCTGCCGAACAGGGGCTTGAGCAGCACCTCGGCGCCGTCGTACAGGGCCAGCAGCCCGCCGAGGACGAGCAGCGAGGTGACCGCGTCCGTGGAGAACCCGCCGAGGTTGGCGGCGATGCCGTGCGCGCCGAACGCGGTGGTGAACCCGGCCGCGTACAGCGGCCACATCCGCCGGCCCGCCGCCGCGGGCGCCGCCGCGGCGGAACCGGAAGGCGGCACAGGGGGCGGCGTGGAGGGCTCCCCGGAAGGCGGTGTGGGGAGCGTCACGCGTCCGGCCGGTCGAGTCTGGCGGCCACGGCGTCGAGGACCCACTCCAGGCCGGTCACGAAGGACTCCTCGGCGGCCACCTCCGTGCCGTCGTGCACGAACTTGGCCAGCGTGGGGTAGCGGCCCGTGGCCAGCATCCGGCTCACGTGCGGGCCGTAGGCGCGCTGCCAGTCGAGCTTGGACAGGCCCGTGGCGCGCTCGGCCCGCAGCTGCGCGATCTCGCGCCTGATCGCGCCGGTCAGGTACGCGCCGACGGTCTGCACGGCGTGCATGACGGTGTCGAGGTCGGCGAGGCCGTCGAGGGCGGCCAGCGTGCGTTCGGTCACGGCGAGGGCGTTCGGGCCCAGGCTCGGACGGCCGCCGAGCAGGTCGGCCAGCCATTCGTGACGGAGGGCGGCCTGCCTGGTGCGGACCGCGTGGCCGCGCAGCGCCTCCCGCCAGTCGCCGGGCGGCCCGTCGGGCAGGATCTCGGCGTGGACCTCGTCCACCATGAGGTCGAACAGCTCCTCCTTGGTGGAGATGTATCCGTACAGCCGCATCGGGCCGACGTCGAGCCGGGCGGCGACCTTGCGCAACGACACCGCCTCCAGCCCGCCCTCGTCGGCCAGCGCGACGGCCGCGGCGACGATCCGCTGCCGGTCGAGCGGCGCGGGGCGGGTCGGCGGCTCCGGACGGTCCCACACAGTCATGGATACATCGTACTGTTGCGATACGGCGTCTCGCGGCAATACAGTGTATCGACATGAGACAACGTATCGCCGTAGTGGGAGGCGGCCCCGCGGGCCTCACCTTCGCCCGCGTCCTGCACCGCTACGGCCATCCCGTCACCGTCTTCGAACGCGATGCCGCGCCCGACGCCCGTCCTCCGGGCGGCACGATCGACCTGCACGAGGGGATGGGCCAGCGCGCGCTGGACAAGGCGGGGCTGCTGGCCGAGTTCCAGGCGCTGTCGCGTCCCGAGGGGCAGGCCATGCGCATCCTGGCCCCTGACGGGACCGTGCTGCGCGACTGGCGGCCCCGTCCGGACGACCGGGCCAATCCGGAGATCGACCGCGGGCAGCTTCGCGACCTGCTGCTCGGCTCCCTGGACGTCCGATGGGGGCACGCCGTGACGGAGGTGACGCCCGGAACGCGGGACGGCGTGCTGCTCCGCTTCGCCGACGGGCGGCAGGAGACGTTCGACCTCGTGGTCGGCGCGGACGGCGCCTGGTCCCGGATTCGCCCGGCGCTCTCCGCCGCGACGCCGCAGTACACCGGAGTCACCGCGGTCGAGACCTCCCTCGACGACGTCGACACCCGCCACCCGGACCTCGCCCGGTTGATCGGCGACGGTTCCGTGGCCGTCTACGGCGTGAACCGGGCCATCGTCGCCCAGCGCAACAGCGGCGGCCACGTCAAGGTGTACGCCCAGTTCCGCGCGCCGCTGGACCGGCACGCGGACACCGACACGGGCCCGGACGGCGCCGAGGCTGTGCGGTCCCGCCTGCTGGCGCTGTTCGAGGGCTGGGCCGACCCCGTGCTCGACCTCCTGCGCCGCGGCACCGTGTTCGCCGACCGCCCCCTTTACGTCCTGCCCGTCTCCCACACCTGGGACCACGTCCCCGGACTGACGCTCCTGGGGGACGCCGCCCACCTCATGCCGCCCTTGGGGGTGGGCGCGAACCTGGCGATGCTGGAGGGCGCCGAGCTCGCCGAGGCCCTGGCCGCCGGCCCCGGCGATCCGGACGAGGCCGTCCGCGCCTTCGAGGAACGGATGTGGGAACGGGCCGGCAGGTGGGCGAAGATGACGGCGGACGGCCTGGAACGTCTCGTCGGCCCGGATCCCGCCACGGCCATCGCCGTCTTCGACGAGGTCCAGGCGTCCTGACCGGCTTGCCGCCCGCCGGCCGCGTGCCCGACCTCACGGGACGGAACAGCTAGCCGACCGGCTCTCCCGCGCCGGTCCGCGGCAGCCGGTCGTACGGAACGGCGTGACGGGTCCGGCCGCGGACGCCGGTGGTGGTCGTCGCGGTGAACAGCGAGTTGAGCAGCGCCTCCTCCACCGCGTCCATGACCGCGGCGAACAGCGGGTTCAGGCCGGCGTCGGGCAGGCGCGGGAGCTCCGGCGACGCGGTGCTGAAGGCGATGGCGTAGTCGCCGCTCCCGTTGGAGTACGAGGCCCCGACGCGGCCCATCGCGAAGATCGCCCGGCGGGCCAGGCGGGCGAGCTGACGCGCGTCGAGCGGCGCGTCGGTGGCCACCACGATCATGCAGGAGTTGCCGATGGGCTCCTCGCCGGTGGCCCCCGGGACGAGCTCCTCGACCGGCATCGGGACGCCCCCCACGGTCAGCACGCCGCCGAAGTTCGCCTGGACGAGCGCCCCGACCGTCACCGCGGCCCCCTCGGCCACCGGCCGCCGGGACGAGGTGCCGATGCCCGCCTTGTAGCCCAGCGCCGTCGTCCCGGTGCCCGCTCCCACGCACCCTTCGGCGGGCAGCCCGCCGGACGCACCCTCCAGCGCGTCGAGCACGTGCCGCTCGGTGATCGGGCGGCGCCGGATGTCGGACAGGAAGCCGTCGTTGGTCTCGCCCACGACCGGGTTGAAGGAGATGCCCTCCGGGCTGCGGTCCATCAGGTAGGTGAGCAGCGCGTCCGCCACCCGGAACGCCGACAGCGTGGCGGTCAGCACGACGGGCGACTCCAGCACGCCGAGCTCGTCGATCTGGGTGGAGCCGACCAGTTTGCCGTAGCCGTTGCCGGCGTACACGGCCGCGGGCAGCGACCGCCCTTCGGCGGTGAGCTGACGGGGGACGACGGCGGTGACCCCGGTGTGCAGGTCGGCGCCGTCGTCGAGGGTGGTGTGGCCGACCAGGACGCCTTCGACGTCGGTGATCGCGTTCAACGGCCCGGTCGGCAGTGTGCCGACGACGACGCCCAGTTCGCGCGCCCGCGCGCGTCCCCTCGTGGCTGCGGTGAGGTGATTGTCCATAATGTTCCCATTGTCGGGGCTCCGCTCAGCCGACGCGTGCCCCTCGGCGACCGATAGGCTCGGAGCCCTTCCGTCCCCTCGCGGGAGACCTGGTCGGAGGGCCACCCGCCCGCCGGCCGCACGGGAACGGAAGGGGCGCGACGGGCAGATGACGGCCGGCCGATGCACGCACGACCTCGAATTCCATGACGACGTCGTGATCAAGCGGTACGCCTCGTGGGGGCGGGGAGAGCCGCGCCGGGAATGGCAGGCGCTCACCCTGCTCGCCGAACACGCCCCCGGCCTCGCCCCTGTCCCCGTGCGGGCCGCGCTCGACGGCCGTCCGCCGCTGATCGTGATGAGCCGGCTGCCCGGCCGCGTCCTGCGCGGCGAGCAGGCCACCGGCGAGCAGATCCAGGCGACGGCCGACGCCCTGAACCGGCTGCACCGGCTGCCGCGCCAGGTGGTGGAGACGGTCGGCCCCGCCTCCTGGGGGCCCGTGGCGGCCGTGGCCAAGGCTCGCGCCTGGGCCGGTCGGCGACCCGAGCTCGGCGACGAACCCGTGGTGCGGGAGGCGTACCGCGCGGGCGTCGCGTGGCTGGACTCCTCCGCGCCCGACGGCCTCGCCACCGATCCCCGTCCGCCCGTTCTCGGGATGGCCGACGGCAACCGCGCTAACTACCTGTGGGACGAGCACGACCGCCGCGTCCGGCTCATCGACTGGGAGGACTCCGGCCGCAACGATCGCGCCTTCGAGCTGGGCGAGCTGTGCGAGCACATCTCCCGCCTCGACGGCGCCCTGGACGCGCGGCGACTGCTGGCCCTGGTCGACCTCACCCCGGCGGAGGCCCGGCGCGTGCGGGCCTTCCGTCTTCTGATCGCACTGGGCTGGTTCCTCCAGCTCGGCCCCGGCGGCCCGGCGGCATCGCACAACCCGCCGGGCACGCTGGCGGTCCAGGCCGAGCGGGTGCTGCGGCTGCTCGGGTAGGGGCTGGCCGGGGCGCGCCGTCAGAGCAGGGTGCCGCCCGAGGCGTCCAGCCAGTGGCCGGTCACCCAGCGGCTGTCGTCGCCGGCCAGGAAGGCCACCGCGTCGGCCACGTCCGCGGGGGTGCCCACGCGGCCCATGGGGGACAGCGACGACAACCAGGTCAGCGCCTCCCCGACGAGTCTGCCCTGGTGCATGTCGGTGTCGATGACGCCGGGCGCCACGGTGTTGACGGTGATCCCGCGCGGCCCGAGCTGCTTGGCCAGCGTCGAGGTGAGCACGTCGAGCGCGCTCTTGGACATGGCGTAGCTGATCGCCGTCGGCATCGCCGAGCCGCGGGTCAGCATCGTGGAGACGTTGACGATCCGGCCGCCGTCACGCAGGCGGGGGAGTGCGAGCTGGGTGACGAAGAACGGGGCGGTGGCGTTGACCGCGAAGAGCCGTTCGAACTGCCGTCTGGTGACGTGTTCGATGCCGGGCTCGTCGTTGAGGATGCCGGCGTTGTTGACCAGGATGTCCAGCCCGTCGGCGCGGGCGTCGAAGGCGGCCCACAGGCGGTCGGCGTCGCCGGGCGTGCCCAGCTCGGCCCGCAGGGCGAACGCCTGCCCGCCCGCCGCCTCGACCGCGGCGACGGTCTCCGCGGCGGCCTGGTCGTTGCCGCCGTAGTGGACCGCGACGCGCGCGCCGTCCGCGGCCAGGCGCTGGGCGATGGCCCGGCCGATCCCTCTGCTCGCGCCGGTGACGAGCGCGGTCTTGCCATGGAGGTTGCTCATGATGTGTTCCTGTCGATCGGGGATGAGTCACCCGAAGGCCGCGGGCGGGCGGCAGACGTGCCGCTCGACGCCCGCAGGGCGATCAAGGGGACTGGAGGAAGTCCAGGGTGGCCAGCTCGTTCACGGTGGTCTGCAGCTGGTCGATGCGGGCCCGGCCGATCCGGACCAGTTCCTCGCCCGCGGCGATCCACTGGCCGAGGTCGCGGGACAGGGGCGGGATGCCGGAGAGGATGTCGGCGCTCTCCTTGAGGGTGATGCCGACCCGCTGCGCGGCGAGGGCGAGCTTGATCCGGCAGACCGCGTCGACGGTGAAGCGGCGGGCGTTGCCGCTGTTGCGGTGGCCGGTGATCACGCCGTAGCGCTCGTAGAAGCGGACGGCGTTGGGCGTCACCCCGGCGGCCCTGGCCACCTGCCCGACCGTGAGGGAGGCCGGGATCGTCTCGGAGCCGGGACGGTCGGTGACGGTCATGGCGCGCTCACCGTCCTCTCAGCCGACTCCCGCCGGCCCGGTGTCGCCGAGTGCCGGGCCGGAGAGCGCAATCGTACGACGAGGGCCACCGACATCACGACGAGGGCCGCCGCCTGGGTCAGCCGCAGGGCGTCGGTGACGGTGACCGCCTGCGCCGCCCTGTCCGCCGCGTCCATGGCGGCCAGGGCCGCGAGCGACGCGCCGCCGGTCATCGCGGCGGTCAGCGCCGTGAACAGCGCGCCGACCGCCACGGTGCCCATGCCGTTGGCGACCGTGCTCACCAGTGACAACAGCGCGGAACCCGAGGCCAGGTCGGGGCCGTGGAGATTCCGGCTGGAACCGGACATCGTCGGCATCATGATCGCGCCGGTGCCCGCTCCCTGGAGCAGCGCGAACAGCCCGAGCACCGGGTACGGGGTGTCCGGCGCGAGGATGATCACCTGGACCACGCCGGACGCGATCACGAGCCCGAGCCCGGTGCCGACGACCCGCCGGGGGCCGAGCCGTTCCAGCAGCCGGGCCGCGACCTGCAGGCTGAGGCCCATGCCGACCGCGCCGGGGACCATCAGCGCCGCCGTGACCGAGGCGCTGTCGAGACGCAGCGTCTGGACATAGGTGGGCATCAGCAGAGCCGAGCCGAAGTAGGGGGCGGCGTACAGGGCGAGCACCGCGGCGCCCCGGCCGAACGTCGGATCACCGAGCAGCCGGATCCGCAGCAGCGGCTCCGGACGGCTCAGCGCCCGGGCGCAGAAGGCCGCGACCAGCACCGCGCCGATGGCCACCGCGGCGATCCGCGTCCAGGCCGGACTGTCCTGGGCGCTGATGCCGTACGCCACCGCGACGATGCCGGGCACCAGCAGGATCGCCCCCACCAGGTCCGGCCGGACCCGCCGGCCGCCCGCGGGGCCGGCCGGCAACCAGGCAGGCGCGCCCGCGGCGGTCAGCAGCGCCAGCGGCACGGTGACGTAGAACAGCGCGCGCCAGGAGCCGGCGCCCAGGAGCGCCGCGCCGAGCAGCGGGCCCAGGATCGGCCCGACCAGCATCGGCACCCCGGTGACCGCCGTCATCCGGCTGCGGCGTTCGGGCGCGACCGCGCCGAACCCGATCGCCATCCCCAGCGGCGCCAGCAGGCCGCCGCTGAGGCCCTGCGCCGCCCGCGCGGCGATCAGCCCGTCCAGGCCGCCGGCCGCGCCGGCGGCGGCGGAGGCGACCGCGAAGCCGACCAGCGCCGCCAGGTACACGCGCCGCGCGCCCCAGCGCGCGGCCAGCCCGGCGGCCAGCGGCATCGTCGCCACCATCCCGAGCGCGTACGCGGTGACGACCCATTGCACGGAGCTCAGCGACGCCCCGAACGCCGCCATCAGCGCGGGCAGCGCCACCACGACGATCGT
Source organism: Nonomuraea sp. NPDC001684 (assembly GCF_053596515.1). NCBI lineage: Bacteria > Bacillati > Actinomycetota > Actinomycetes > Streptosporangiales > Streptosporangiaceae > Nonomuraea > Nonomuraea sp. NPDC001684. The sequence continues at coordinate 1,385 of NZ_JBSFGJ010000297.1, read as the reverse complement.
GGCGTCCAGCACCGCGAGCAGCCCGCCGGCCATCAGGACGACCGCGGCGCGCAGCTCCGGCCCGGTCAGCCTGCTCACCGCCGACCGGCCGGGTCCGTGACGCGGACGGACCGCAGTGCCCGCGCCCACGTGCGCAGCTCGCCCATCGTCGTGTGCAGCGCCTGCGTCGTGCCCGGCGGGGGGACGAAACGGCCGCCGGCGTCCAGGTGCTCCCACGCCATCGGGATCAGCACCGACTCGCGGACCGTGGCGGCCCGCAGCTCGGGGAAGACCATGCGCAACTGCGCCACGGCCCTGATGCCGCCGGAGGCGCCGTACCCGACGAACGCGACCGGCTTGTACGCCCACTCGGTGAAGTGCCAGTCGATCGCGTTCTTCACGGCGGCGGGGAAACTGTGATTGTACTCCGGGACGAGGAACACGAACCCGTCGGCGCCGGCGAGCGCGTCGCCGATCGGGGACGCGGCCCCTCCGCCGGGCTGCAGCTCGTGCATCGGCAGCGAGACCGCGGCCAGGTCGATCATGTCGAGGTCGAGCCAGTCGATGGTGCTGAGCTCGCGCTCCAGCCAGGCGGCGAGCGGGTCGGCCATTCTGGGCCTGCGCACGCTTCCGATCACCACGGCGATCCGGAGGCGGCTGTCGGCGTTGGTTTCCGTCATGGCATGGACGCTAGGAGTTCGCCTATGGGCGAACTCAAGTCGCCGAATTCTGGGCCTTCCCGGCGTCCGGCATAGTTCCGGGACGCCCGCTCGTCCTTGATGGGTGACATGAGGAGGAGGACGGGTGGATCCAGGCTTCGAGGCGGTTCTGCGGCAGTTCGTCATCGACCGGTCGGGGGCGCTGTTCCGCACGGCGTACCTGCTGCCCGGCGACCGGCACGCCGCCGAGCACCTCCGGCCCGGCGACGGGCACGCCGACGCGGCCGACCTGCGCCTGACGATGCGGGCGGCGCTGTCCCGGCTGACGCCCCGGCAGCGGACCATGCTCGTCCTGCGCTACTTCGAGGACAAGTCGGAGACCGAGATCGCGGACCTGCTGGGCGTGCGCGTGGGGTCGGTCCGCAGCCAGATCTACCGATCACTGGAGCGGCTGAAGAAGACCGCCCCCGAGCTGAGCGCCGTGAGGGAGTTCCGTTGAACATCGAGAACCTGCTGCGTGAGACCCTCGCCGACATGGCGGACGAGCAGCCGCCACCGCCTCCCGCCCGGTTCCTCCCGCAACGTCCCGCCCGGTTCCTCCCGCATCGTCCTGGCCGCCGGAGGGGCGTCGCGCTGGCGGCGGCGGCCGCCGTCGTCGTCCTGGCCGCCGGGGGCACGGTGGCCGTCCGGGCGCTCGCGCCGGAGCCGGGCCGCCCGGGGGCGTCCGCGGCCGCGCGGCCCGGTCCG
>NZ_JBSFGJ010000296.1:0-11626 GCF_053596515.1 Nonomuraea sp. NPDC001684 | reverse complement strand
GCTCCAGCGCCCCATCCAGAATCCGGCACCTTGCGTTTGTCATACGTCCTACTATACCTTCCGGAAGGTAAAGTTAAAGCGCTGTCAGGGCTCGCACCGCCCCCGAAGAAGCCCCTCGCAGATGCCGGTCGCGGTACCGGCGGCGTACGGCGACAGGGCCGACCAGGCATCCGGCGATACGAGCGACAACCGGGTCGGCGAAGAGTGCCGACGTATAAGACAGGACAACCTGATGACGACACAGCAAGCACCACCGATACGGGTGCGAAACCTGCAGAAGTCATACAAAGAGCTCCACGTCCTGCGCGGCGTGGACTTCGACGTGGCACGCGGCAACATCTTCGCCCTGCTCGGCTCCAACGGCGCCGGCAAGACCACCGCCGTGAAGATCCTTTCGACCCTGCTCAAGGCCGACGCGGGCACCGCCACCGTCAACGGATTCGACGTCGCCACCCAGGCCGGTGACGTGCGCGAGTCCATCAGCCTCACCGGGCAGTTCGCCGCCGTCGACGAGATCCTCACCGGACGGGAGAACCTCGTCCTGGTCGCCAGGCTGCGCCACCTCAAGAACCCGGGCCAGGTCGCCGACGACCTGCTCACGCGCTTCTCACTGACCGACGCCGGCGGCCGGAAGGTGTCGACCTACTCCGGCGGCATGCGGCGCCGCCTCGACATCGCGATGAGCCTCATCGGCAACCCGCCGATCATCTTTCTGGACGAGCCGACGACCGGGCTCGACCCACAGGCACGTATCGAGGTGTGGCAGGCGGTCAAGGACCTCGCGGACAACGGCACGACCGTGTTGCTCACCACGCAATACCTGGACGAGGCCGAACAACTCGCTGACCGGATCGCGATCCTCCACGAGGGCCGCATCATCGTCGACGGCACCCTGCAGGAGCTCAAGCGGTTACTCCCGCCCGCCAAGGTCGAATACGTCGAAAAGCAGCCGACCCTCGAAGACGTCTTCCTCACTCTGGTCAGTAAGGACCCTCGATGACCAAGCACTTCCTCGGGGACACCGCGGTCCTGACGGGCCGGTCACTGCGCCACATCTCCCGCAGCATGGACACCATCATCACGACCGCGATCACCCCGATCGCCATGATGCTGCTGTTCGTCTACGTCCTCGGGGGCGCGATCAGGACCGGCACGGACTCCTATGTCACCTACCTGTTGCCCGGCATCCTGCTCATCACGATCGCCTCCGGCATCGCCTACACCGCCTTCCGGCTCTTCATGGACATGAAAAGCGGCATCTTCGAACGTTTCCAGTCCATGCCGATCGCCCGCTCATCGGTGCTGTGGGCACACGTGCTGACCTCGCTGGTCGCCAACCTGATCTCGCTGGTGGTCGTGGTACTGGTCGCCCTGCTCATGGGCTTCCGCTCCAGCGCGGGCCTGCCGGCCTGGCTCGCGGTCGCGGGCATCCTGCTGCTGTTCACCCTGGCGTTGACCTGGCTGGCCGTCATCCCCGGCCTCACCGCCACGTCTGCCGACGGCGCCAGCGCGTTCTCCTACCCGCTCATCTTCCTGCCGGTGATCAGCTCGGCGTTCGTGCCCACCGACACCATGCCGGGTCCGGTGCGGGCCTTCGCCGAGCACCAGCCGGTGACCTTCATCGTCAACGCCGTACGCGACCTGCTCACCCAGCAGCCGGTCGGCACCGACATCTGGATCGCCCTGGCCTGGTGCTTCGCCGTCCTCGTCGTCACCTACGGCTGCGCCATGCGCGTCTACCGCCGCAAGATCTCCTAGGGAGTGATCATGGAACACGCCGTCAAGAGGCTTCCGACCGAGCGCCGGCCCGGCTGCCCCTTCGACCCGCCCAAGGAGCTGATCGAGGCCCGAGACCAGAGCCCGATCAGCCGCCTCACCTTCGCCGACGGCCACCAGGGCTGGCTGATCACTGGGTATGACCTGGTCAGGGCTGCGCTGGCCGACCGCCGGCTCAGCTCGCGCAAGGAGCTGCTGCGTCACCACCCGCTGATCGACTTCGGCGACATCGAGGTCCCTCCGGCGCCGCCGGGTGAGTTCCTGCTCATGGACGACCCACAGCACAGCCGCTACCGCAAACCGCTGGTGGGCAAGTTCACCGTGCGCCGGATGCGGTTGCTCACCGAGCGCGTGGAGCAGGTCACCGCCGAGCATCTGGACGCCATGGCCAACGCCGGTCCGCCGGCCGACCTGGTGACCGCGCTGGCCAAGCCCATCCCGGCTGTCATGATCTGTGAACTGCTCGGCGTGCCGTACGGCGACCGTGACCTCTTCCAGGGGAACGTCGGCAAGTTCATGGGCGGGGAGACCAGCGACGAGGACCTGATCGCCGCCTACGCCGCGGTCCAGACCTACCTCGCCGAGCTGGTGGCCGCCAAACGCGCCCACCCCACCGACGACGTACTCAGCGACTTGACCGACACCGACCTCACCGACGAGGAACTGAAGGGTGTCGCCCTGATCCTGCTGGCGGCCGGGCTCGACACCACCGCCAACATGCTGGCATTGGGCACCTTCGCGCTGCTGCAGAACCCCGCGCAGCTGGCCGCGCTGCGCGCCGACCCCGCCCTCGTGGAGAACGCCGTGGAGGAACTGCTGCGCTATCTGAGCGTCGCCCAGCATTCCGTCAGGGTGGCGCTGGAAGACATCGAGCTGGGCGGCCGCACCATCTCGGCCGGGGAGATGCTCATCTTGGCCCTCGCCACCGCCAACCGCGACCCGGAGCGCTTCACCGATCCACACACGCTCAACCTGCGCCGTCAGCAAGGCGGGCACGTGGCCTTCAGTCACGGCATCCACCAATGCCTGGGCCAGCAACTGGCCCGCATCGAGATGCGCGTTGTCTTCTCCGCCCTGGTCAACCGCTTCCCCACACTCCGGCTCGCCGTACCAGCCGAAGAAGTTGCGCTGCGCCCAGAGACGGCAGACATCTACGGGGTCAAGAGCCTTCCCGTCACCTGGGACGCCTGATTTCCAGGATGTCCATCCGGCGATCCCCGCGCCCCGGAGCGTAGGCTCTCCGCATCCTTCACCGTCGTCCGGCGACTCGGGGAGGCAGACCAAGTACGGGAGAAAGGGATAGTCATGTCGCTGACCAGGGCGATCACACGGCCCCACGCGTGACGTCGTCGAGCGGGTGATGGCGAGCGTGCTGGCGGCCCGCGCTGCGGGGCGGGCCGGTGTTTCATAAGCCCTCACCTATGAAACATCGGGCTCGGCCAGTCACGATCAGGGCGGATCGTGTTTCATAGGACGTTGCAAATCTCCCGCCTGATGAAACGTACTTATGAAACACTCGCGGGGTGAGCGATGATAACTTCCTGCGGGTGGAAGCCCACGACTGCCCGATGACCTCGTGTGCGGCTCCGGCCGGGTCGCCCTGCCGTACCGGCCGCGGCAAGGTCGCGGCGCAGTACCACACCGCACGCTTCCGGCTCGTGCCCGATCTGGCCAAGTCCCTCGCCGTGGCGGTCCCGGCGGTGCGTAAGCCCGGCACGACGTGGAAGGCCCTGCCACGTCCCGCCGCAGCCAGCGCCCAACCGGCGGGGCATGCTCGCATCGGCTACGCCCGCGCCTCCACCGTCCGCCAGTCGCTCGACACCCAGCTGGATGCGCTCAAGGCCGCCGGCATCACCCGCGTCTTCGCCGAGAAGATCTCCACCCGCGCCGTCGTCCACCCCGAACTCGAGCGCGCCCTCGCCCTGGCGGCCGAGATGCAGGCCTCAGGCCTGGCGGTCACCCTGGTCGTGCACGAGCACAAACGGCTGGGCCGCGGCATCGAACTGGCAGCCCTGGCCGAACAGCTCCGGGCCGCGAGCATCGGCCTGGAGTTCCTGTCCGGCGAACTGCAGGGCAGCCACGACCCGACCGGGATCGTCTTCACCGTGCTGGCGGCGCTGTCGGGCATGGAGCGCGAGTACATCCGCGACCGCACTCTGGAAGGCCACGAGTCGGCCCGCACCCGCGGCAAACACATCGGCGGCGCCGCCGTCACCGACGAATCCATGCTGTCCATGGCATTGCACCTGCGCGGCCAGAACCTCAGCCTGCGCGACATCGCCGCCCGCCTGGTCATCACCCGCGGCAAGAAGAAGGGCCAGCACCCGTCCCCGGCCACCGTGCTGCGCATGCTCCGCGACCACGACGAAGCGACTGCGACCCCTGCCCCGTCAGGGCCGTGAACTGGAGAGATGGCGCTCGTTTGGGGCTGGTGACACGTTCGTTAACGGCACCTCAACCTCGGCTCGTCGTCGCCCATGATCCCACCGTAGACGCCTCGTGACTGCCGTCCAGGCCCGTGTATCGCCGCAGGTCAGGCAAATCCGTTGGAAATTTCCCCGGGACTACAGCGAGGCCTGCCAGGTAACACCTCAAGGTTCGAGTGGCGCTTCGCCACCGACTTGACCCAGCCGTTCGAGCTGGAGGATAGGCACTTCACCGTGTCGGCCAGTCCGGGCACCGGCCTGGATCCAGTGCCGGACATCCTGGCGGCGGTTATGACCGCCAGGCATTTGATCGAGCTCTGCTGTCAGAGCGCTCGGCCTGTGGGGCGCCTTCGTGCTTCAGTAGCTGTCGAGCAACGGCTGGCTGCGATCCCATGGCTCGAGCCCGCCGTTCTTCTCTGCCTGCTGGCGGGCGAGACCAGACAGCGCTTCCAGCACGATCCGGCTGCCGAGCATGGCGGTGATGTCGGATTGATCGTGGCCTGGAGCGACCTCGACCACCTCGACACCGACGATGGGCAACTCGTAGGCAAGCCGTCGTACGGCGTCCAGCAGTTCGCGTGAGGTCAGTCCGCCAGGCTCGGGGGTTCCAGTGCCCGGGGCCATTCCAGGATCGACCACGTCGACATCGATCGACAGATACACGCCATCACAACCGTCGACGGCAATCTGCGCGGCCTCGTCGAGGCAGGTGTTCAGGCCACGCTCGACGACCTCGGTCATCTCGTAGGAGCGCATCCGCTGTTCGGCCATCCAGGTGAGCGTCTCGGGCCCGGGCCAGTAGCCGCGCAGCCCGATCTGCAGAAATCTGTCACCCCTGGCGGCACCGGACTCGATGAGGCGGCGCATCGGCTGCCCGTGGCCGATGAGCGAACCGAAGGAACTGTCTCCGGTGTCGGCATGGGCGTCGAAATGCATGATCGAGACCCGGCCCCAGCCGACTGCGCGGGCGACGCCCGTGACGTTCGGCAGGGCGATGGAGTGATCACCGCCCAGTACAAGTGGAATCTTCCCGGCCGCCGAGACGATGTTCACGGCCCGCTCCAAGGCTGCGTGGGCACCGTGCGCGTCACCGCTGAACATCTCCACATCTCCGGCGTCTTTGACCTTGAGGTCGAGCAGGCCGTCCACGCCCAGGGCCAGAGAGGGGCGGGTGCCATCGTGCCCGAGGTAGCAGGCCTGGCGGATGGCGCCGGGACCGAATCGGGCGCCTGCCCGGTAGGAGGTGCCGCCGTCGTATGGAGCACCCAGGATGACGACCTGGGCCTCGCTCCAGGTTTCGGGCTGGTCGAGATCACAGGCAGGCACGCCGAGGAACGTGAGGTCAGGGCCGTACATGGCGCCGTAACGGGTCATGTCGCCCATCGTCGCAGTCAGGCGACACGGCCGGAATGCCCCGGTTTTAGGCAGCGGCTCCATAGTGGCTATGGAGCTGCGCGCGAAGCCGTTCGACGAGGGGCGGCTGCGGGCCGGCAGGGGTGACGAACAGGACGCTGCGCGCGCCGATGTCCTGCGCCGTCTCCCGGGCGACGACGTCGTGCCCCTGCTCCAGCGCGAGCTCGGGCACCAACGCGACCGCGCCACCCGCGGCCACGAATCCGTGGATCACGCTGTAGTTGTCCGTACGCAGCACGATGCGGGGGCGAAAGCCGAGCAGTTGGCAGGTGGCGAAGAGTGTTTGGTCGCTCGGGTCGTAGCCGCCGGCGGAGATGATCCAGCCCTCCTCGGCGAACTGCCCGAGATCGACGGGACCGGCGGCGGCGTACGCCGCGGGCAGCAGCAGGCGGAAAGGATCGTCGAACAGTTTCTCCACGTACAGATCCGATCCGTAGCGCGGTGTGACACCCGCCACGTCGTAGATCAGTGCACAGTGCAGCGACCTGGACCTGACCCGGGTGAGCAGCTCAAGGGGCTCGGCCTCGGTCAGTTCGACGCGAACCCCGCTGCCCTCGGTCGCCCGCCGCAGCGGGCGTGGGAGCAGTTTCGTGGCGGCGGTGGTGAAGGCGCCGACGCGCAGAGTGGCCAGGCCGTGGGCCAGACGGGCCTGCACATCCGACTCCACCACAGCGATCCGGTCGAGCACCCCGGCCGCGTGCTCCAGCACCATCGCGCCGATGTCGGTCAGGACGGCACCGGCAGGGCTCCGTTCGACCAGGCGGGCACCGAGGTGGGATTCCAGGGCCTCCAGGTGGTAGCTGATCGTGGGCTGGCCGAACCGGAGCTGCCGGGCCGCCCCCGCCAGGGAGCCGTTCACCGCGATGGCGCGCAGCACTTGGAGCTGACGCAGGTCAATCATGCAGTCGGGGCACCGCCTCAAGCAGGGTGCGCCTCGAGAGATGACGAGGCGCACGGATCAGTTCGCAGTCGATCCAGTCTCCACGATCGGATGTGGTGCATCACGACGATGGTGTGGGCCACATGGCGGCCCGCGGGGAGGCTGTGCGACGAACACCATCGAAAGGCGCTCGTCCGGCGGTTCACCTGGTGCGATGCGTCGGAGCCCCGCATGAGGCCACGTCGAGTCGCCGGCGAAGTCCCCGCGGGCGGTCGCTTACAACAGGCTCGCAGTGGTCAGCGCCATGCCGACGTGCGCCCGGACGGCGGGCCCGAGTCCGACGAAGGTGAGTTCGCTCTCGTCCTCAGCCGAAGCGACCAGGGTGTTCGACACCTCGGTCAAGACGCCGGCGACCTGCGGAGTCAACGGCGATCTCTTCGACTCGTCTCGGAGAAACGCTGTCAGATGTCCCGTGCAGCGCAGGGTGTCGAGCAGCACGTCCTCGGCCACTGATCGGGCGTAGGCCTGGGTGCACTGCTGGTCGGCCGGCTCCAGGCCGGGCTCGGGACCGGCGCTCAGGGAACGCAGTTGCTCCAGCACCCCCCGGCCTCGAGGGGTGTCGAGGTCGTGGTGGGCCCGAACGGCGGCGACCCAGCCGGTCATGCGAACGGCCAGGTCGGCTCTGGCTGCCTGGGCGGCGTCGTGGACCTGCCGGAGGGTTTGATCGCTGAGAGCGTCGTCGTCCATGAAGGCGTGGACCCACATCGGTGGCTCCTGGACGACGCCCACGGTGCCGTATGCCAGGGCGTACTCGGTGCTCGACAGCATGCCGCCCGCTGGATCCGACATCTGGAAGAGTCCACGGCCAAGGACGTGGACGTCGAGTTCGGGACGGCCCCCGTGAATGGGCAACCCTGTTGCCTCACCGGTCTCTCCGAGCCCTTCGACCAGGCCGGGCAGATCCTGGGTGACATACGCGAAGAGACCGCCGGTCTCGCCGTTGTGCATGGTGATCAGCAACGTCGGCCGCAAGTTGTCGATGACAGCGGCGACGGCCGCCGACTCTGGGATCGGGTCGAGGCCGGGCGGGTCGAGGTCGGGTCGGGAGAACGTCCACTCGTACTGCTCGGGGAACGGGGGGCGGTAGATGTGCTCGGCGTAGTGGCGGCGGGTGTAGGGGCCGGCGTACCAGCCGTAGTTGAGAGCAGCGCCGTCGGGGTCCACACACGGCACGAGATGCCAGACCAGGCCCAGTTCCTTTACCAGCGACGGATCCTCGGCAAGAAGTTCGCCGAGGGCCAGGGCTCCCAGCGTGCCGGTGGGCTCGTTGGGGTGGGGCATGCCGGTGACCACGGCGTGCCGGTCACCGCGTGCGGCCCCTGCGCTCACGGAGAGCATGGTGAGCGGCAGCCCGGCACGAGAGGTGCCGATGACCTCGAGTGCCGTCGTCTCCGGGTGTCGCGCGTGGATCCGCCGCAGCCGATCTTCGATCTCGGGAAGGGTCGGGAAGTGGGAGGCGTCCGGAACCCGTTCGAGGTATCGCTTGAGTCGTTCCATGCTCAGCGTCCTCCGAGCGTCGTGAGCCAGGGCGAGTAGAGGCTGTAAGGGCTGGCGGAAGTCACGCCGCCGAGGCGGTTGTTGAGGAACATGGCGCCGAGGCTGTAGGCGATGGGAATCCACACTCTGTCGCGCGTGATGGCCTGCTGGGCCTGGATGACGAGCTGAGCGCGCCGCTCGGCGTCAGGGGTCGAGCGGGCTTTATCGAGAAGCGCGGCGACCTTCGGGTTGTCGTACCCGCCGAAGTCGGCGGCCGATCCCGGCGTTCCGATCTGCTGGTAGAGCTCAAGGGGGTCCGGGATGTCGGCGAACCAGTCGGTGACGAACGCGTCGACCTTGGCGCGGGCGTCGGCGCTGGAGAAGAGCGGGTAGAAGTCCGCGTCGGGCATCGACTTGATCGTGATGTCGAAGCCCGCCTGCTTGGAGTTGCTCTGGATGGCTTCACCGACGCGCACGAGGTCGGCCGATCCGGACGGGACGGCGATCGTGACGGCCGGGTGGGGGGTGCCCGCCTGGGCGAGGAGTCGTTTGGCGGTGGCGATGTCCCGCCGGGGTTCGGGCAGTGCGTCGTAGGCCTGCTGGAAGGTGGCGGTGGCGTAGCTGAACGCGCCGGGGGGCACGATGGCGCGCAGGGGCTTCGCGGTGGGGCCGAAGATCGTGGAGATGATGCCGGGGTAGTCGATGGAGTACGACAACGCCTCGCGCACCAGGGGGTTCGCCAGCGGACCGGTGCCGGTGAGCCGGGTGGGCACCACAGCGGTCTGCGCGGTCGAAGGCCCGAGGTACATCTTCCCGCCGGCCGTGTTCGTCAGCTTGGACAGGGCGGCGCCGCCCGGGACGGAGAAGGTCCCGTCCACGTCGCCGTTGGCGAGGGCGGAGGCGACGGTGCTGTCGTCGGCGATGAAGGTGAACTTCACCCGCCGGGCCAGGAGCGGTCGCCGGCCCGCGCCCCACCAGCGGTCGTTGGCGGCCAGCGTGATGCTGTCGCCCTTCTTCCATGACTCCACCGTGTACGGACCGGTGCACACGATGCCGCCCCGGGCGCTGCCGAACGCTGTTCCGGCCTTCTCGGCGGCCGCCTTCCTGACGATCTGCCCCATCGGAGTGGCGAGCATCCCGGTGAAGATGGTGTCCGGCTGCTTCAGGGTGATCGTGACCGTGCGGGTGTCGGTGACGGTGACCTTCTCCAGGCGGACGGCGAACTGGCTCCAGTAGGACCCGGAGGCGGGGTCGGTCACCCGCTTGAGGCTGAAGGCGACGTCCTCGGCGGTCAGGGGGTGTCCATCGCTGAAGGAGACCCCCGGCCGCAGGTGCACGACGTAGGTGGTGGGGTCCGGTGTGCTGATCGACGTCGCCAGTCCCGGCTCCACGGAGCCGCCGGGCGTGAAGGTCAGCAGCGATTCGCACACGTTGGAGCTCACCCACAGGTCGGCTCCGTTGAAGGCCTTCGTGGGGTCGAGGCTGGTGGGCTCGCCGGGGAGGTTCCACGTGACCGACTCGACTCGTTCCGTGGCCGCGGGTGCGGCGACCGGATGGCCTTCCGGCGCGGTGGCCGGCCTGTCGTCGTGCGCGCGCCCGCAACCGGTGAGGACCAGGACGGCGCCGACGACGGCTGCGACCGGTCCGGCCGGCCGGCGTCGACGAAGCGGGTGGGACATCGTGTGCCTCCTGAGGACGAAGCAGGGGAAGGACCGGCGAAGGTGTTGAACATTTGCACAAGAAAGTCTTGAACACAAGTACAACTTTGGGTTGAATGTCCGCCATGCCGACCCACTCGCACCCCAAGGGGGAGCAGACCCGTCGCCGCATCCTCGACGCGACTTTGCAGGTGATCGCGGACGCGGGAGTCCGTGCCGTCACCCATCGCAGCGTGGCCAGGCAGGCAGCAGCGGCACCCGGGCTGATCACCTACTACTTCTCCAGCACCGACGCGCTGATCGCGGGCGCCTTGGCCGATGTCGCCGCCCAGGAGGCCGCGGCGTTCGCACGGCTGCGCGCCCAGGTGGAGGAGACGGGCGACGACCCGGCCGCACTGGTGGAACTGTTCGTCGCCGAGGTCATGAGCCGTGCGGGCGAACGGAAGGTGACCACGACCGCCACCCTCGCGCTGACCCTCGAACTGGCAGGACAACACTTCGACCGAAGCGCCTTCGAAGCATGGGAGGCGAGCGGGTTCGCGCTGTGCGACGCCACAGTCCGGGCGCTGGGCGGCGAGCCGGATCCCGACCTGACCCAGTTCCTGTCGTCCACCCTCGACGGCCTGTTCCTGTCCGCCGTCATATCGCCGAACGCTCACTACCTGGAGAGCGCGACGCGGGCGGGCCTGACCCACCTGTTCGACGGACTCAGGATGCGTCCATCCGATCGGCGACCGGCCGGCTCATGACCAGATTCGTCCTGTCGCGCATCGGCATCTTCGTGGCCACGCTCTTCGCGGCGAGCATGGCCGTGTTCGCCAGCATCCTGCTGGCGCCCGGTGACCCCATCGACTTCCTCCTGGGCAACCGGCCGTCCACACCGGCGCAGCGCGCCGCCCTGGCTGAGCAATACCACCTCGACCAGCCCTTCGCCGAGCGCTACGTCTCCTGGCTGCGCGGACTGCTCAGCGGCGACCTCGGCGAGTCCATTCAGCAGCACGCACCGGTCTCGGAACTGCTGCGCACCGCCGCTCCGACGACGGCGCTGCTGGTGCTGATGACCTTCCTCATCGTGGTGGCGGCGGGGTTGCTGCTCGGCGGACTGGCCAAGCGCCGGTCCCGGCTGGTCGACGACGGCGTCTCGGCCCTGATGAGCGTCAGCATCGCCACCCCGGCGTTCGTCGCCGCGACCGTCCTGATCTCGGTGTTCGCCGTGGGTTTCGGCTGGTTCCCCGTCTTCGGCCAGGGCACGGGATGGGGTGATCGCCTCCATCATCTCGCGCTGCCCGCCATCGCGCTGTCGGTCGGCTGGTGGCCCGTGGTCGGCTCGGTCGTCCAGACGTCGATCCGCGAGGAGATGGGACGGGAGCACGTCGAAACGGCGTTCGGCCGCGGCCTGCCACGCCGGCACGTGTTCCGCAGGCACGTCCTTCGCAACTCCCTGGTTCCGATCGTGACCGCGGCCGGTCTGTCCCTGGCCGGCATGGTCGTCGGCTCCGCCATCGTCGAGACGGCCTTCCAGCTCAACGGCCTCGGCGGGCTGCTGATCAGTTCGGTGACGCAGAAGGACTTCCCCGTCGCGCAGGCCATCGCGATGGTCCTGCTGGTGATGTTCGCGCTCACCAACCTGCTCGTCGACCTGCTCACGGCCTTCCTCGACCCACGCGTCCGCTCCCAGTGGAGTCCGTCATGACCTTGCTCAATCAGCTCACCCACCCGGACACGTCGGGCATGCGGCGGCGTCTTCCGCGCATCGCCGGGCTGGACCTGCCCGGCCACATCGCCCTCGCCGGCGTCGTCCTCTTCGCCGTCCTGGCGCTCTTCGGGCCGCTGCTCGCCCCGCACGACCCCGACGCGGTCGAACTGTCGCAGGCGTACTGGGGTCCGGACGCAGGTCACTGGCTCGGCTGCGATGATCGTCGGCGGGTTCTTCATGG
>NZ_JBSFGJ010000295.1:0-11734 GCF_053596515.1 Nonomuraea sp. NPDC001684 | reverse complement strand
CCGTTGCTGAGCCGCTCGCGCGCCGCCGCCGTCCTGAACCTGGCCGCGAACAGCTTCGAGACGACCAGGAACGCCGGGATCAGCGCCATCGTGACAGGCGGCCAGTTTGGCCTCTGCCTGGTCGTGCAGCTGGCGCAGACGGGCCCGCAGCACGGGCGTGTCGCGTACCAACCGCTGCCAGTCGGCGCCGGCGTCGGGGATCGCGCCGTCGCGGCGGCGCAGCCGTTCGTCGTAGTCGCGGTGGGCGGCCTCCAGGGCCGACTCGCCGGGCTCGCGCCGCGACACGGCCCTGGCCAGGCCGTCGACCACCTCCTCGTGCCGGTCGAGGATGAGGTCCTCCTTCAGCGGGAAGTGGTTGGTGACGGTCATCTTGGCCACACCGGCGGCGGCCGCGACGTCGGCGATGGTGACGTCGTCGTAGCCGCGCTCCAGGAACAGGCCGGTCGCGACGTCGGAGATGAGCTGCCGGGTCTGGTGTTTCTGGCGCTCCCGCAAACCCTTGGATCGTTCGGTCACGAGTTGTGCCCTTCCGCGCGTTCATTAGGTTTGACCTAACGAATAGGTCGGACCTAGTGTTTGGAGTCGTCCTAGTCAATCGATCCTAAGGGTGTTCGATGACCGCCACCTCTGCCGCCGGGGCCGCGCGCGACCGGCTCGACCCGCACCTGCTGCGCATGGGGATCGTCCTGATCGCGGCCCCGATCCTGGCCACGATCGACGCCACCGCCGTGGGCATCGCGGCCGACGCGATGGCGGCGCACTTCCGCACGTCGCTGACCGACGTGCAGTGGGTGGCGGCCGGCTACCTGCTCGCGATCGCGGTGGTCATGCCCCTGTCGGGCTGGCTGAGCCGGCGGTTCGGGGCCAAGCGCACGTGGATGGCCGCCGTGGCGGTCTTCACCGCCGGCTCGGCCCTGTGCGGCCTGGCCTGGTCGCTGCCGGCCCTCATCGCGTTCCGGCTCGTGCAGGCGGTCGGCGGCGGGCTGATGAACCCCGTCGGCCAGGCGATCCTGGCCCAGGCGGCCGGGCCGTCCCGGATCGGCCGGGCCATGAGCGTGCTGACGATCCCCGTCATGTTCGCCCCGGTGCTCGGGCCGATCGTGGGCGGCCTGGTCGTCCAGCAGCTCGACTGGCGCTGGATCTTCTACCTCAACCTGCCCGTCTGCCTGCTCGTCCTGCCGGTGGCCGCCCGCGTCCTGGCCCGGGACGAGGACGAGGACGGGGACGGGCCCGGCGGCGCGCCCAGGCTCGACCTCCTCGGCCTGGCGCTGCTCTCCCCCGGCCTGGCGGCGGTGGTCTACGGGCTCACCATGGCGGGCGGGCGCGAGGGGGCGTGGACGCCCGCCGTGCTGGTCGGCGCGGGGCTGGCACTGGTCGCCGGCTACCTGGTGCACGCGCTGCGCACCCGCCGTCAGCCGCTGATCGACGTACGCCTGTTCGCCAAGGGCGGGTTCACCGCGGCCTGCGTGGCGCTGTTCCTGCTCGGGGCCTCGCTCTACAGCTCCATGATCCTGCTGCCGCTGTTCTTCCAGCACGACCGGCACGCCGACACGCTCTCGACGGGCCTCCTGCTCACCCCGCAGGCGCTCGGGGCCGCCGTCGGCTCGTTCGCCGCCGGGCGGCTGGCCGACCGCCACGGCCCGCGCGCCGTCGTGACGGGCGGGCTCGTGCTCTCGCTGGCCGGGCTGCTCGCCTTCACCCAGGCCCCCGCCCGTCCGGACACCTGGCTGCTGACCCTCTGCCTGGTCCTGTACGGCCTGGGCATCGGCGGCGTCTCCGCGCCCACCATGGCCGCGGCGTACGCCTCGGTCGACCGGCAGCAGACGCCGGGCGCCGCCGGCGCGCTGAACGTCGTCAACCGGCTCGGCGGCTCGCTGGGCACCGCCCTCCTCACCACCGTCCTGGACAGCGGGCTGCGCCAGGGCGACGGCCCGGCGCACGCCTACGGCACCGCCTTCTGGTGGGCCTTCGGACTGTGCCTGGTCACCCTGGTTCCGGTGGCCTTCTTCCGCTCGGCGCGGCGTGATGGTCGGCCAGGCGGGTGAGCAGGTCGACCAGGCGCTCGCGGTCGGCGGGGGGCAGCGGGGCGAGGAACTCGTCCTGCGCGCGGGCCAGCAGGCGGTCGAGCTCGGCCAGCCGGCGGCGGCCCTCCGCCGTGATGGTGACGATGTTGCGGCGGCGGTCCCCCGGGTCGGGCGCGCGTTCGACGAGCGCGCGCCCGGCCAGGTCGTTGACGGTCGCCACCATGTCGCTGCGGTCGATGCCGGTACGCCGGCCGAGCGCGGCCTGGCTCGCCGGGCCGTACTCCTCCAGCGCGGCGAGCAGCGCGTAGTGGTAGCGCCGGACCTGGGCCTGGGCGAACGCCTGGTCCACGATCCGGTTGGCGGCCAGCGCCGCGTGGTTGGTCAGCCTGCTCGGCAGCGCGCGCAGCCGCTCCGGCGGCCTCCCCTCCGGGATGTTCACAGAGGCAATCTAACAAGTCGTTGGCACCACCCACGAATGTCTGTATTGTTGGCCGAACCAACGTTGGCCCGACCAACTATTGAGTGAGGTGCAACATGACCGACGTCCGGACCGGCCCGACACACGACGTGGCGACCCTGGCCACGCTGATCCGGGGCCGCACGCTCCTGCCGGGCGACGAGGGCTTCGCGGACGCCTGCTCCGGCTGGCTCCTGACGGTCCAGCACCGGCCCGCGGTGGTCGTGGTCGCCGCCGACGCCGGCGACGTGGCCACCGCCGTCACGTACGCGGCCCGGACGGGACGCGCGGTCGCGGTGCAGTCCACCGGGCACGGCAAGTCGCTGCCCGCCGACGGAGCCGTCCTCATCGCCACCGGCGAGCTGCGCGAGCTGTCGGTGGACTCGGACGCCCGCACCGCGCGGATCGGCGCGGGCCTGCGCTGGGGCGAGGTGGTCGCCGCGGCGGCCCCCCACGGGCTCGCGCCGTTGTGCGGATCGTCGGCCGAGGTCGGGGTGATGGGCTTCCTGACCGGCGGCGGGCTCCCGCTGGCCGCCCGCACGTACGGGTTCGCCGCCGACCGCGTCCGCTCGCTCGACGTCGTCACCGCCGACGGCCGGCTGCGGACCGTCTCGCCCGGCGCGGAGCCCGACCTGTTCTGGGCGGTACGCGGCGGAAAGGGCAACTTCGGCGTCGTCGTCGCGGCCGAGATCGAGCTGCTGCCGCTGCGCACGGTCCACGGCGGCGAGCTGTACTACCCGGGCGAGGACCCCGGGCACACCGCCCACGTCCTGCGCTCCTACCTGGCCTGGGCGAAGGAGCAGCCGGAGGAGATGTCGTCCTCCGTGACGCTGGTGCGCTTCCCCGACGCGCCGCAGTTGCCGCGGGAGTTCCGCGGCCGCTCGATGGTGCAGGTCCGGACGGTGTACGCCGGGGACGAGGAGCAAGGCGCCCGGCTGGTGCGGCCGTTGCGCGCGCTCGGCCCGGAGAAGGACACCTGCGCGGCCATGCCCTACAGCCGGATCACCGAGATCTACCAGGACCCCCGTCACCCCGGTCTCGGCGCACCTGCGCAGCGCGCTGCTGCGCGAGCTGGACGACGACGCCGCCGCGGAGCTGGCCTCGTTCATCGACCCGGCCCGGACGCAGGGCCCGTTCCCCGGCATCCAGCTGCGCCACCTCGGCGGGGCGCTGGACCGGCCGCCCACCCGCCCGCACGCGGCCGGCACCAGGGGCGCGGCCTTCCTGCTGTGGATGCGGCTGCCGGCCCCGCCCGGACGGGCCGAGGCGGCACGCTCGGCCGCCGACGAGGTGCTGGACCGGCTGCGGCGCTGGGACACCGGCGCCCTGCTGCCGGGCTTCCTGTTCGACCACGACGCCACCCCGGACGCGGTCAGGCGGGCCTACTCCGAGGCGGACCACCGGCGGCTGTCCGCGCTCAAGGCCCGGTACGACCCGGACCGGCTGTTCCGCGTCAACCACAACATCGCCCCGGCCGCGTCGTGAGGCGGCGCCGGCCCGGAGGGAGCCGGGCCGGCGCCGTCCGGCCGGGTCACACCGGCCGGAAGTACCACAACTGCTGGCCCGCGTACTCGTCGCAGGTCCACTGCTGGATGTTGGCGCCGTTGTGCGTCCAGCCGTGGTCGACGTCGAGGCACTTGCCGCTCTTCTGGTTCTCCAGGAAGTAGAAGGTGTTCCACCACGCGTCGGTGTAGGCGTACTTCCAGCGCCACATCTGCTGCGGGACGTTGACGCACTCCCACTGCTTCACGTTGGCGCCGTCGAAGGTGTAGCCGTTGTCGACGTCCAGGCACTTGCCGCTGTGCTGGGCGCGCAGGAAGAACCACTCGCTCCCGGGGGCCACCCGCTGGTACTGCCAGTGCTGCTGCGGGACGTTGACGCACTCCCACTGCTTCACGTTGGCGCCGTCGAAGGTGTAGCCGTTGTCGACGTCCACGCATTTCTCCGGCGCGGGGAAGCGCCGGCGGATCTCGAACAGGTTGGACCAGGGCTCGGCGAGCGTGCGCCCGCGGGCCGCCACGGCCCCGGAGGCCGGGGCCGCCGCCGACCACAGGGGCACGGCGACCGACACGACCGTGATCACGGCCAGCAGCCCCCGGCGGCCGATCCGTCGAAGATGTACGCCCTTGCGCACCGCATGCTCCTTTCCGGTGTTCCGTCCCTTGCAGGGTGCGCCGGCGGCGGTGGGAGGGCATGAGTACCGCCCTACTCAGGTGGGCGGGCTGGCCATCGAGGGGTGGGAGCGTCCATGATCGGCTCATGCTCAGCACCAGTGAGGGCGCGCCGACGAGCGCCTACGTGACCCGCCGGCCGCTGCTGGCCGGCGCCAACCCGTACGTCACCCTCTACGACGGCGACGTCCCCACCGGGTACGCCTCCCTGTGGCAGGTCGACTGGTCGACGCACGGCGCCGGCGCGGTGATGGTGGTGTGGACGCCCGCCGGGCTGCGCGTCGTGAGCGACGACCCGGAGCTCGGGACGTGGATCGAGGAGCACTTCGTCCGGCACTTCGACGAGGCCACGGCGCTGCCGTCCTGGCCCGCCGCGCGGGTGCAGCGGGCCGCCGTGGACCTGCGTGTGGACCCCGCGACGGGCACGCACGCGACGGCGGCCGGCCTGGCGGTCAGCATCACCGGGCCGCTGGACGCCAGGCCGTTCTCGATGGCCGACTTCCCGCTGCTGGGCGTCAGCCACGGGCTGTCGATGCAGATCATCCCGTGCGAGCACGCCTCGATCACCGTGGACGGCGTCCCCGTGCCGGGCCGGCCGGCCGTCACGTGGCCCGGCGGCCGGCCCGTCTCCTCGGCCATCACCACCGTCCACGAGGCGTGGAGCAGGTGAGACCGGACGCCCGCCGCGTCCCCGCTACCCGGGTGAACGGCGGGCCAGCAGGGCGAAGCGGTGGGCGTGGGCGGTCAGCGGCCGGCCGCCCGCCATCCGGTCGTGCAGGGCGCGCAGGCGGTGGCCGTACCGGACGGCGTCGAAATCGGGGACCTGCCACGGCACCATCCGCAGGAACAGCACGAGCGCGCCGACGTCGTGGAACGTCGTCCGCACCCGCGCCCGCGCGGTCCACGTCACGGTGAGCCCGGCCTCGGCCAGCCCGGCGGCGGCACGGGCGAGGTCCCAGCCGCGGTACGCGAGCGGCGGCGCGCCCAGGGCCCTGTTGACCTCTTCAAGATCGCGGCCGCCCACCTGCTGGGTGACGAAGACCCCGTCGTCGGCCAGCACGCGGCGGACCTCGCGCGGGTCGTAGGACTCGTGCCGGTTCGCCACCACGGCGAACGCGTCGGCGGGGAACGGCAGCACGTCGTCCCCCCGGATCGCGGCCACCTCGACCCCGAGCGGCTCCAGGCGGCGGCGGGCGATCGGCAGGTTGGGCGGGTGGCCCTCCGTGGCGGCGGTGCGCGGCGGCAGCGGCATCAGCCCGGCCAGCAACTCGCCGCCGCCGGTTCCCATGTCCAGCAGCGAGGCCGCGCCGTTCAGCCGGTCACGCAGGAGGCGCTCGTAGCTCCAGGGCAGTGGCTCCTCGACGACCCGGCCGCGCAGGGCGGTGAAGTCCCAGCCCTCGATCGCCGCCGCCGACGCCCGCGCGACCAGTTCGCCGTACTCCATGGCCGTGATCGTCCCCGACGCCGCGGGCGCCCGTCATGTGGTTTTCGGACGGAGGTCGGGGGCGATCCGGGACTTTCGGCCCTGACCGGCGCGTCGTCCCGCCGGGAAGGGTGGAGGCAAGGGGCGGCCCGAGCGGCACGCGTATGCGCGCGCCCCGGCTGCCGCCGTCGAGAAGCGACCCTTCTGTAAGGACGTGACCATGTGCAATTACTGCGGCTGCCGGGAGTTCCCACTGATCGGCCGCCTGTCCCAGGAGCATTGGGACATCCAGGAGTGCGCGGGGGCGCTGCGCCGCGCGATCGGGGAGCTGCGCCACGGTGACGCCGTGGCGCTGCTGGCGGACCTGATGGCGCGGCTCGTCCCGCACACCGACACCGAGGAGCGCGGGCTGTTCGCCGAGCTGCGCGCCGAGGGGTCGCTGGCCGAGGAGGTGGAGCGGCTGTGCGCCGAGCACGCCGACATCCACGGCATCCTCGGCGCGATCGACCCGGCCGCGCCCGACTGGCCCGCCGTGCTGGACGCCCTCGACCGCCTCCACTGGCACATCGACCACGAGGAGCACGGCCTGTTCCCGGCGGCCGTCATCATGCTGCCGCTGGCCGCCTGGGACCGCATCACGCCCGACCAGTCCCCGGCGCCGGCCGGCTGACCGGCCCACCAGCCGGGCGGCGGCGGTCAGTGCCGCGGCGGGGCGCCGACCTTGAACAGGCCGTGCGCGCCCGCCTCCGCCTGCCGCATCGTGTGGTCCACGATCGGGTACGTGCCCGCCTCCGGGAAGACCAGTTCGGCGAAGCCGCCCTGCGCCGGGGCCAGGTCGAGGGCCTGCGCGCCGCCCGCGTCCTCGGTGCGCAGCCGGTAGGCGCCCTCCTTGTAGACCGTGTCGAACGGCGCGCCCACCACGTGCAGCGACGTGCCCGAGCTGGGGCCGGCGGCCACCGCCCAGATGCGGACCCGCTCCCCCGCCGTGGCCGCCAGTGGGGCGTGGTCGTAGCCGGCGGCGGTGCCGTTGAACATCCAGCCGTCCGGGGCGCCCTGCCGGATCTTGGCGACCTGCGCCGGGCCGCCCGGCTCGCCGAGATACAGCTCGCCCTGGACCAGCAGGTACTCGCGGTCGACCGCGGGCAGGTCCGGCGGGTCGATGACGACGGCGCCGTACATGCCGTTGGCGATGTGCTGGGTCATCGGCATGGTCGAGCAGTGGTAGAGCCACGCCCCGGCGTGGTCGGCGCGGAAGCGGTAGGTCAGCCGCTCGCCCGGCTGGATCGTGCGCATCGGCCCGTCAGGTGCGGTGGCGCCGGCGTGGAAGTCGATGCCGTGGCCCATGGTGGCGGCGTTGACGAACGTCACGACGAACACGTCCCCGACCTTGCCGCGCAGCACCGGGCCGGGCATGGCGCCGTTGAACGTCCAGACGCGCTGCCGCACCCCGGGCGCGACCTCCTGGACGAGCCGGTCGTCGGCGCGGATCTCGACGTGGTGCTCGGTGCCGCCGGGCGCGGGCCTGAGCGTCGCGTCGTGAGGTCGCCAGCCGGACGACATGGGCGCCGCCAGGTCGAGCGGGCCCGGCATGGCGGGCATGGCGGGGGCGGCTTCGGTCGTCGGGTGACCGGTGTGGCCGGTGCCCTCCTGGGGGCGGGAGGCCGCCGAGGTGCCGGTCGGGGCCAGGCGCATGGTCATGCCCGCGGCGCGGTGCCCGGTGACCGTGCACCAGCCGTCCACCGGACCGCCCAGCGGCGCCAGGCGCAGCGTCGCGTTCTGGCCGGGGGCCAGCATCGGGGTGCGTTCGCCGGTGGCCAGGCGCAGGTCGTGCCGCTGGGCGTCGGCGTTGGTGACGCGCAACGTCAGCACGGTCCCCATGGGGGCCTCGATCACGGCGGGACGGATGCGCATCCCGGACAGCGTCACCTCGACCGTGCGGGAGCCGGTCACGGTCACCGTCGCCCGTCCTGACCCGCCGGACGTGGCGACGACCACCGCGGCGGCCGTCAGCAGGCACCCGGCGACCACCCCGGCGGCGGCGGGCAGCGCCCGCCGCCACCCCGGCCCGCCCTCGCCCCCGCCGCCCGGGAAGGCAGCGGACGCGGAGGCGGCGGGCGGGCGGGGGCGGGTCAGGGCGGTCGCCGCCAGCGCGACGAAGGCCAGCGCGGCGGCCAGCACCGACGCCCACCCCAGCAGCGCGACCGGCCGCGGCACCGGCAGGACCAGCAGCGGGACTCCCACGTTGAGCGCCGCCAGCCGCGCCGGCCAGCCGCGTTCCAGCAGCGCCGCGCTCTCCTTGAACCGGGCCGGACCGCCGCCCAGCACCGCGGGCAGCAGGTGCAGCAGCGACCCGAGCAGCACCTGCGCCACGAACCCGACCAGCACCAGCGGCAGCAGCGGGGCCAGCGCGGCGGCGACCTGGTGCGCCTGCCTGGTGGCCACCACCACCAGATCGGCGGCCAGCGCCACCTCGAACCAGACGACCGCCGCGCCCAGCATCCACGCCGCGCCGGTGCGCGGCCTCCTGCGCCGCAGCGCGTCACCCAGGGGGACGAGCACCGCCAGCCCACCGGCCGCGTACGCCGCCAGCCCCGCGAGCGCCGCCCACCGCCAGCCCGCCAGCAGCCCGGCGACGGCCACCGTCAGTCCCGGCGCGGCCAGCCACAGGCCTGCCCGCGAGGCCCGGCGGGTCCGGTCCGACATGCGGGTGCGCAAGACCGTCGGCCACAGGGTGAACAGGGTGCCGAGCACGGTGAGCCCGATCCAGCCGAAGACGTTCACCTGGGAGTGGGCGGCGCTCATGCGCTCGTGCAGCGCGCCCTGGACGGTCCGGGCGGCCATCAGCCCGCCGAGGGTTCCGCCGACGGCGAGCGCGCAGGCGGCGGTGACGTACCAGCCGATGACGTGGCCGAACCGGCCGGGCAGCGCGCCGCGGACGAGCCGGACCAGGACGGCCGCGTGCCACAGCACCACGCCCGCCAGCAGCGCCGCGCCGGCCGCAGCCAGGTGCCACGGCCCGTACGCCACCCCGGCCAGCACGGCGACCGTGGCCGTGTTGAGCAGGGCCAGCCGGGTCAGGCTCCCCCGCTCGGACGGGCCGCGGACGCGCAGCAGCGCCACCGTGAAGTGCTCGCTCCAGATGAGCACGGCCGTGCTGACCGCGCCCAGCAGGAACACGTGGATCAGCAGCCACGACGGCGCCGGCAGCACGTCGCCCGCCAGGGCGGCGACGACGGTCAGCGCCAGCCAGGCCACGACGGTCGCGTTCGCCCGCAGGTGCCAGGACGCGCGGGCCCGCCTCGGCGGCGGCGGCAGGTCGATCGGCCTGCCGCTCTCTATCCGGACGTCGACCGGCATCCCGGGCACCTTCCTGTCTGCGGCCGCCGAGGGCCGGTGGATCGGGAACGGCGCCGCTCAGGCACGCCGGGCCCCCGTCCGGTCGAGGACCTCGTACACCGGGCGCCGGGGGACGCGCGGGACCGGCGGCCCGTACCCGAGCCTGATCAGCATCTGCACGTGCCCGAACGGGCCGGGACGGTCGCCGCGGTGCTGCGGCGGGCGCAGGTCGAGCGGCTGGCTGAACATTGAGGCCGCCACGCCGTGCGCGGTGGCGGTGAGCAGGACGCGTTGCAGGGCCTGCCCGGCGCGCAGCCAGTCGTGCGGGCCGTCCCCCTGGGTGAACAGGGCGACGAGCTGCGGCTCGGCCTCGAAGTCGGCGACCTCGCCGCCGCCGAAGCCGCGCATGGGCAGTTCGCCGGAGCGCGGGCGCGGGCCGAAGGCGTGGGCGGGGACGCCGTCGGGGCCGCCTGCCGGCCGGGTCCAGCGGGCCAGCTCGGCCCGGTAGGCGGCGTCGGCCGTCAGCGTGTCGTCGGCCAGGGCGACCATGTCCAGCACCCGCCTGGCCGTCCCGCCCTTGACGAGGAGCAGCGTGGCGTCCTCGTCGTGAGCGGCGTTGACCAGGTCGAGCAGGACGTCCCTGGGCAGCGGGCGGCGCTCGAAGGGGAAGCGGTTGGTGCGCCGGTGCGGGATCATGTCGTGCAGCAGCCGCTCGTCGGGGGTGGGCGGCCCGCCGGGCGTGGCCCGTACGGTCGCCAGCAGCTCGGGCCGGCCGCCCGGGTCGGGCAGCGGCAGGACGCCGGGGTCGTGCCCGATCATCCGGACCGCCAGCCGCAGGTTGAACAGCGCGGCCCCGCAGCTGATGCCGAGGCCGCGTCCCAGGGGGTCGGTGACGGCGAGCAGCCGGTCGAGGTCGGCGTACAGCTCCATGGTGGTGTCGTCGAGGCGGCGGAAGCGCCAGGGCTGGGTGTTGTGCACCGAGGGCGCCGCGACGGCGGCGGCGACGATCCGGCGCACGCCGGCATGTGAGGCGAAGGGTCCGTCCCAGGGGCGGGCGAGGCCGGCGCCGGTCATCGCGGGGCTCCCGGCACGACGGTTGCTGCGGGCATGTCTCCACGATGGCGCGGCCGGCGGTGCCGCCGTCAGGGACCAAAGTCCCTTTCCGCGCCTCCGATCGGCCATGATCAGGTGGCGGGCAGCGCGGCGGCCAGCAGCACGACGCCGATCGACCCCACCAGGGCGCTGACGGCCATCGTCCGGGCCAGGCGGGGGCGGGCGCGGGCGGCGGCCCAGCCGTGCAGGGCGGCGGCGGCCATGACGGCGCAGAACAGCAGGAGCTTGGCGGCCAGGACGCGGCCGTAGCCGGGTTCGGCGAGCGAGGCCCAGGTGACGCCCTTGTGCCAGGCGATGGCCACGCCGGTGGCGAGCTGGAGGGGCAGGAACAGGGCGGCGGTGAGCAGCCCGAACCGGCGGCCGACGGCGCCGAGCACCAGGGCGCGGCGCTCGTCGTCCAGCAGGCGCCGGGCCAGGGGCAGCAGGACGAGGGAGACGGCGAGCTGGCCGCCGACCCACAGCGCGGCCCCGAGCACGTGCAGGAAGCGCACCACCGCCCACCAGGTCATCGCGCGGCCGCCCGGTCGCCGGGCGCCGGCCGGCGCGGGATGCCGGTCGCGCCGAGGTGGAGCCGGGCGTAGAAGTCCTCCAGCGCGGCCAGGGTGCTGTTGATCGTGCTGGGTGCGTAGCGGCCGTGCAGCTCGCCGTGGTAGGCGTGGGCGGTGCGGACGGCCACCGTCGTGTCGGCCAGCGGCTCGCCCGCCAGCAGGCCGCGGTCGGAGGCGGCGGCGACCCAGGTCAGGTAGCGGCCGACGCGGCGCAGGTAGCTGGCCTTGCTGGAGGCGGCCAGCGGCGAGCCGGCCAGCGCGGCGGCGTAGGCGGCCAGCATCGTGTCGTAGGGCGCGGCCAGCGCGCCGGCCCTTCTCCTGTCATGCACGGGCGGCTCATACATGGGCGGCCAGTTCCTTCTGGTAGGGGAAGCTGCCTGGCTCGTAGGCGCACCACGGCTCCTCGCCGAGGACGTCCCCCGAGCAGGCGTAGGCGCGGGAGCGGGAGCCGCCGCAGATCGTGCGGAACTCGCACGCGCCGCAGCGGCCGGTCAGCCGGTCGGACGGGCGGGCGGCGGGTGCGCCGCTCCTCGATCAGCCCGGCCTGTTCGGCGCGTCGCCGCAGGGCGCGGTAGAGCGGGCCGAGCCGGAGCGCCTCGGCGTGGTCCACGCCCTGTCCGGCCAGAATCAGCCGTTGCACGGCGACCCGCCGGAAGTGGTGC
>NZ_JBSFGJ010000294.1:0-11777 GCF_053596515.1 Nonomuraea sp. NPDC001684 | reverse complement strand
TGCGGATGACGAGGTTCTGGGGGCAGCTCTACATCATCAACTACGCCATGGGCATCGTCACCGGGCTGGTCATGGAGTTCCAGCTCGGGCTGTCGTGGAGCGGGCTGACCGACTACGCGGGCAACGTCTTCGGCGCCTCGCTGGCGATCGAGACGCTGGTGGCCTTCTTCGTCGAGGCCACGTTCCTGGGCCTGTGGATCTTCGGCTGGAACCGGCTGAACCGCTGGGCGCACCTGGCGCTGATCTGGGTCGTCACGCTCACCGCCTACGCGTCGGCGTTCTGGATCATGATCTCCAACGGCTTCCTGCAGAACCCGGTCGGCTACGCCGTCGAGGGCGGCAGGCTGCGGCTGACCGACTTCGGGGCGATGATCGCCAACCCGGCCGCGCAGATCGCGTTCGGGCACGTCATCGGCGGCGCGATGATCGTCGGCGGGTTCTTCATGGCCGGGGTGAGCGCCTACCACCTGCGCAGACGCACGGCCGAGCACGACCTGTTCAGGAAGTCGCTGCGGATCGGCGTCGGCGTCGCGCTGCCGGCCTCGTTCTTCACGGTGACGTTCGGCGGGCTCGGGTTCCAGACCCTCCAGCCGTCCAAGGCGGCGGCCTGGACGGGCCAGGCCGAGCGGCTGGCCGCCGTGCAGGCGGACATGACGGCCAGGTTCGGGCCGGGCGACTACCTGCCGCCGACCGGCTTGGTGCAGGGGGCCGGCATCACGATGATGATCCTCTGGGTGGTGATGACCGTCGTGGCGGGGCTGAGCCTGCTGCTGATGTTCTTCCGGCCGGTCGTGCGCGGCTTCCGGGCCTGGCACTGGCTGCTGACGCTGATGATCCCCGTGCCGTTCGTCACCATGCTCGCCGGGTGGACCTTCCGCGAGGTGGGGCGTCAGCCGTGGGTGGTCTACGGGCTGCTGCGCACGTCCGAGGCCATGTCGCCGGTGACGGCGGGCGAGATGCGGCTGTCGCTGACGGCGTTCGTGTCGGTGTTCACGGTGCTGATCGCGGTCAACTACTGGCTGCTGGCCCGGGCGGCCAGGCGCGGGCCCGGCGCGGTCGCGCTCGGCGCCCTTCCGGTCGAGACCCCCGTTCCCGTCCCCGCGTTCTGAAGGAGCCGATCATGGAGATCTTCGTCCTGGCCTTCTTCGCCCTCGGCTACCTCGTGCTGGGCGGGGCCGACATCGGGGTCGGCATGGCGCTGCCGTACCTCGGGCGGTCGGCGGGCGAGCGGCGCGAGGTGATCGCCGCCATCGCGCCGTTCTTCCTCGGCAACGAGGTGTGGCTGGTGGCCTCGGCCGGAGTGCTCGCGGGGCTCTTCCCCGACCTGGAGGGCCATCTCCTGAGCGGCAACTACGCGGTGATCGTCGCGCTGCTCGTCTCGTGGGTGGTCAGGGACATGGGCCTGTGGCTGCGCGGGCGGGTGCCCGGCGCGCGCTGGCAGGCGTTCTGGGACGGCGGGATCGCGGCCGGGAGCTGGGGGCTGGCGCTGAGCTGGGGGCTGCTGCTCGCCGAGGTGCTGCTCGGCATCCAGGGGCCGCTCGTGCTGCTGGCCGCGCTGGTGGTGGCGGCGCTGTTCGCGGTGCACGGGCTGGCGTTCGCGGCGCTGCGGCTGCGCGGATCGTTGCGGGAGCGGGCCGGGGTGTTGTCCGGCGAGGCGGGCGAGGGCCGCACGTACGCGCTGACGGCCGGTGCGCTGCTGGTGGTCGGGGTGCTGGCCGGGCTGCGGCTGCCGCTCGTGGCGGGGTCGTCGGGGGCGCTGCTGACGCCGGTGATCCTCGTCCTGATCCCGCTGCTGGTGGCCTCGCAGGGGTGGGTGTGGTGGACGTTCCGGCACCGGGTCAGCGGGCCCTCGTACCTGTGACCAGGCGGGTGACCCTGGTGGAGCACCCGCCTGGCGTCGGGTCAGAACAGCGGAGCGCCGTCGCGGGTCAGCCGCCAGTTGGCGGAGGCGAAGTCGGCGGGGTTGATCGTGCCCTTGGCGGTGGCGTACTCGATCAGCGCCTGGCGGATCTCCACCTGCGCGTTGTACAGCACGGGAGCGGTGGTGACGTGCGGGAAGCCGCCGCCGCCCGACTGGCGGTAGTTGTTGATCGCGACCACGAACTCCTTGCCGGCCGGGATCGGCGCGCCCTCGAAGGTGAGGTTGGCGATGCGCTGCCCGGCGGGCTTGGCCACGTCGATGTCGTAGGAGACGCCCGAGAGCTGGTCGTAGTTGTAGTCCGGGGTGTTGCCGGCGTTGGTCAGCTTGGTGACGTCCACCGGGTCGCCCGGGTTGAGCTGGTTGAAGTACCGGGCCGAGTACTCCAGGTAGTCCTTGATCTGGGCGCCCGTCAGCTTGATCGCCAGCAGCGTGTTGTCGTAGACGTAGAGCCCGGCCACGTCCCTGACCCGCACGTCACCGGCGGGGAAGACGGCGGTGCGGCTGAACGGCGCGGCGATCGACAACACCGGCAGCGTGTTGCCCGGCAGGGCGGCCTTCACCGTCTCGGTCTGCACCTGCTGGATGTAGTCGAGGATCGGCGTGTCCTTGTACGGCGACTCGGCCGCCGACAGCTCCTCGGCCGACTTGGCGACGACCTTGTTGACGTAGCCCACCGTGGTGTCGTGCTGCGGCTTGAGCAGCGAGACGATCTTCGGGTCCTCCGTCACCGTGTTGGTGTTGAGCGTGGCCGAGCTCTTGCCAGTCACGACCCACTTCCCGCGTTGCTTGGTGAGGGTGAAGTCGAGCCGCGACAGGCGCTGGCCCCACTTGCCCGGCTCGGTGAGCAGCACCTGCTGCCCGGTGGTCCTGTTGGTCACGAAGCGCTGGGCGACCTCGTTGTGCGCGTGCCCGAACAGCACCGCGTCGATGCCCGGCACCTGCTCGGCGACCATCGCCGAGGCGTTCTCCACGGGCAGGTCGGTGCCGTAGGAGGACATGCCGCTGTCGCCCGCGTGCGCGGTCACCACGACCACGTCCGCGCCGAGGCCGCGGATGACCGGCACCCACTTCCTGGCCGACTCGACCAGGTCGGTGAAGCGCAGCTTGCCCTCGACGTTCGCCTTGTCCCAGATGGCCACGCCGGGGTTGGTCAGGCCGAGCACGCCGACCTTGATCGCCTTGTCGCCCTTGACCTTCATGGTCTTGATCACGAACGGCCGGTACGCCGGCAGCCCGCTCCCGGCGTGCACGGCGTTGGCGCCCAGCACCGGCGCCCGCATCTGCCTGATCCAGGTGGCCAGCAGCGGCAGACCATAGTTGAACTCGTGGTTCCCGAGGGTGACGGCGTCGTAGCCGATGGCGTTCATGGCCTTGGCCATCGGGTGGGTCTGCCCGGTCTCGGTGATCGGCTCGACCTTGGCGTAGTAGTAGGCCAGGGGCGTGCCCTGGATCGTGTCACCCGAGTCGAACAGCAGCGTGTGGTCCGCCCCGCGCTCGGCCCTGACCTTGTTGACCAGCGACGACACCTGGGCCAGGCCGATGGTGTTGCCCTGCTTGTCGGCGTAGGCGGCGTCCTTGAAGTAGTCCCAGTTGAGGGCGTTGCTGTGGATGTCCGACGTCCCCATCACGGTGACGGTGACGCTCTTGTCCCCGCTCGCGTGGGCGGGGAGCGCCACCAGGGCCAGCGCGGTCAGCGCGGCGGCCCCTGTGGCGGCGAGCTTCTTGGTCTGCATGTGCCTGGAGGGTAACCAGGACAAATTACTCGTTGGTTACGAAATCGCGGATCAAGGCTGTCACCTCTTCGGGACGTTCGTGTAGCACCACATGCCCGCTGTCCAGCTCGGCGTAACGGCTGCCGGGCAGCGCGGCGTGCAGGGCGCGGGCGTGCCCGACCGGGACGAGGTGGTCCTGCGTGCAGCCGATCACCAGCGTGGGCGCGGTGATGCTCGGGAGCAGGTCCCTGATGTCGGTCCTGAGGTCCAGCTCGATCTGGCGTACCGTGCCGGGGGGCGGGTCGCCGGCCATCATGGCCTTCAGGCCGTCCTCGCCCTGGCCGCTCACGAAGGCCGGGCTGAAGCCGACCAGCGGGGCGTACGCCGCGAAGCTCTCGGGGTCGGTGGCCGCCAGCCGGGCCCAGGTGCGCAGGCCGAGCCGGAGCCGTGGGTCGCCGGCGTGCGTCCAGCCCGCGATGAGCACCAGCCGCCTGACCAGCTCGGGATGCCGGGCGGCGACCCCCGCCGCCACCACCGCGCCCAGCGAGAAGCCGACCAGGTCGGACGGGCCGCCCTCGGGGAAGGTCGCCGCGACCTGCTCGATCAGCAGGTCGAGCGTGAGGTCGCCGCCGGGGTCGGCGGTCTCGCCGCTGCCGGCGTAGTCGGGGGTGATCACCGTGCGGATGTCGGTGAAGTTCTGGACGAGGTGGCCGTAGTTGCTGACGGCGTCGCCGCCGGTGCCGTGCACCATGACCAGGCCGGGGCCGCCGCCCGCCCGGTTGAAGTGCACGTGTCCGCCGTCGTGGACGACTGTGGGCATGGGGGTCTCCTAGAGGTTTCCGCCGCCGGTGGCGTCGAGGGTGGTGCCGGTGATGAAGCTCGCCGCGGGCGAGGCGGCGAAGGCGACCACGTCCGCGATCTCGCCGGGCTCGCCGATGCGGTTGAGCGCGTGCCTGCTCGCCGCGTACGCGCGGGCCCCGGGGTCGCTCAGCCAGCCCGCGTTGACGTCGGTGTCGATGATGCCGGGCGCGACGTTGTTGACCGTGATGCCGCGCGGCCCCAGCTCCTTGGCCAGGGCCAGCGTGAACACCTGGACCGCGCCCTTGGTCATCGCGTACGCGATGCCCTCGGGATAGGCGATGCGGGCCGCGCCGGAGGAGATGTTCACGATGCGGCCGCCGTCGGGGATCAGCGGCAGCACCTGCCGGGTGAGGAAGAACAGGCCCTTGACGTTGACCGCGAACAGCCGGTCGTAGCCCTCCTCCGTCTCCTGCGCGAGCGGCTTGGACAGGCCGATGCCGGCGTTGTTGACCAGCACGTCGAGCACGTCGGTCTCCTCGGCCACCCGGCGGGCGAGCCGCTCGACCTCCTCGGGCACGCCCAGGTCGGCCCGCACGGCCACGGCGTTCGCCCCGATCAGCCCGACGACCTCCTCGGCCGCGGCGGCGTCCCTGGCGTAGTTCACGATCACGCGGAACCCGTCCTTGGCCAGGCGCAGCGCGATGGCCCGGCCGATGCCCCTGCCGGCGCCCGTCACCAGGGCAGTCCTCATCGCTCGAATCCTTTCTTTAGCGATCGATACAGAAACCATAACATAGCGATCGCTATAGAATGAGCGCATGGCGAGGCAGCGGGCATTCGACAGGGACGCGGCACTGGAGAGCGCGCTGCGCGCGTTCTGGGAGCACGGCTACGAGGCGACCTCGATCGCGGCGCTGACCGCCGCCATGGGCATCAGGCCCCCCAGCCTGTACGCGGCCTTCGGCGACAAACGGCGGCTGTTCGAGGAGGCGGTGCGCCGCTACCAGCTCACCCACGGCGCGTTCACCACCAGGGCGCTCGCCGAGGAGCCCACCGGCCGCCAGGCCGTCGAACGCGTGCTGCGCGAGTCGGCCGCCGAGTACACGAACGCGGACCACCCGCCCGGCTGCCTGATCATCAGCGCCGCGGTCAACTGCGGGCCGGAGTCCGCCGACGTGGCGGAGTTGCTGCGCGGGTTCAGGGAGGCGGCGAAGGCGGCGATCAGGAAACGCGTGGACGACGACGTGGCGGCCGGCCGGCTGGCCCCCGGCACCGACACGGAAGCCCTGGCCACCTTCTTCGCGTCGGTGATCCAGGGCATGTCCACGCAGTCCCGCGACGGCGCCTCCTACGCCGTCCTGCTGGGGGTCGCCGAACTCGCGATGGCGGCCTACCCGCCGCCCCCGCACTGACGGCCGCGCGAACGCCGCACGGCCGCCCGGCTACGAATGCCTGGAATGCATGGCCGTCCGGATCATTGCGACATGACGCCCGCGTCCTCCGGGGGCAGCTCGGGGGGCGAGGCGCGCAGCCAGCGGCAGCCGTGCGGTCCCAGCGCGAGCTTGGCCGTGCCGTCGGCAGACACCTTGATCGTGCCGTCCACCAGCAGGTCCGTGAGGTCGCAGTTCTCCAGGCCGTCCAGCCGCAGCTCGACGTCCCTGGCCGTGTCGCACAGGTTGTGGGCGACCACGACCGTCGCGCCGTCGGCGTCGCAGCGGTGCGAGAAGATCGCGTCGTCGCCGGTGTCCAGCACCGCGTACTGGCCCCACGCCAGCTCAGGGCATTCGCGGTACCGCTCGATGAGGAGCTGGAACCAGCGCAGCAGCGAGTCGGTGTCGCGTTTCTGGTCGGCCACGTTGACCCGGTCGGGCGCGAACGAGCCCTCGGGGATCTCGCGGACCGTCTCCTCCTTCTGGCTGAAACCGCCGTCCTCGGACCACTGCATGGGGATGCGGACGGCCATCCGCCCCTCTTCGTCCAGGTTCTCCCCCATGCCGATCTCCTCGCCGTAGAAGATCACGGGGGTGCCGGGAAGGGAGAACAGCAGGCTGTAGGCCATCTTGATGCGCCGCAGGTCGCCGCCGAACATCGTGGGCAGCCGCCGCCGCAGCCCGCGGCCGAAGATCTGCATGTCCTTACGGGGGCCGAACGCCTCGAAGATCTCCTGGCGTTCCTCTTCGGTGAGCTTGTCGAGGGTCAGTTCGTCGTGGTTGCGGAGGAACATCGCCCATTGACAGTCCTTGGGAGCCCGGGGGCGTTCCTGCAGGGCGTCCATCAGGGGGCGGGCGTTGTTACGGGCGAAGGAGAGCCAGCTGTTCTGCATGCCGATGAAGTCGAAGCACATGGTGATCTGGTCACCGAGCCCTTCACCGAAGTACCGCAGTAACTCCTTGTAGGGCAGGTTGACCTCGCCCAGCAGGATCGAGCCGCCCTTGCGCCTGGTCATGAAGGCCCGCAGGTCGGCCAGGAACTCGTGCGGGTTGGCCAGCTTGGGGTTGACGTTCTCGATGAGGAACGGCACCGCGTCCACCCGGAAGCCCGACAGGCCGAGCTCCATCCAGAAGCCGAGGATGCGGGTGATCTCGTCCCTGACCTCGGGGTTGCCGACGTTCAGGTCCGGCTGGTGACGGTAGAAGCTGTGCAGGTAGTACTGGCCGCTGCCCTCGTCGTACTGCCAGATGGAGTCCTCCTTGTCGGGGAAGACCACCTGTTTCGGGTCGTCGGGCTCGGGGGTGTCGGACCAGACGTACCAGTCGCGCATCGGCGAGTCCTTGCTCCTGCGCGACTCCTTGAACCAGGGGTGCTGGTCCGAGGTGTGGTTGACGACCAGGTCCGCGATCACCCGCAGGCCCCGGTCGTTGGCGGTCCGCATGAACTCCACGAAGTCGCCCAGGGTCCCCAGCCGGGGGTCGATGCTGTAGAAGTCGGTGATGTCGTAACCGTCGTCCCGGTTGGGGGTGGGGAAGAACGGCATCAACCAGAGGCAGGTCACGCCGAGACCCGCGAGGTAGTCGATCTGCTGGGTCAAGCCGCGGAAGTCGCCCACACCGTCGCCGTTACCGTCCTTGAACGTCTCCACGTCCAGGCAGTACACGACGGCGTTCTTCCACCAGACGTCGGAGGTGTACGTCAGTCGCATGGCGGGCCTGCTACCCACCCGGCCAGAAGAAATGTCCTTTTGGTGGTTTGCGTCCGGTTCTAATCCCGTGACCTCAGGCCACCAGGGCATCGCCGAACCCGAGCAGCCGTGCGGATCCCACGCAAATAGTTCGGGAGCCGAACTGATGGTAACCTGATCTCATGGCCAAGCCCGAGGAGCAGCTGGGAGTCGTCTCCGCCCTGGTGCGCTCGACCTTCCTGGTCAATGCCGTCTACGCCGAGTCCGCCCGCGCGTACGGGCTGACCTCCCAGCAGGGCCAGCTCCTGTGCGTGCTGATGGCCCAGCCGTACGGGATGAGCGAGCTGGGCGCGATGTTGCGCCTGGCCAAGTCGAGCCTCACCGAGCTGGTCGACCGCACCGCGCAGCGCGGCATGGTGCGCCGCGAGCCCAACCCCGCCGACCGGCGCGCCGTCCAGGTCACGCTGACCGAG
The DNA here is from genome assembly GCF_053596515.1 of Nonomuraea sp. NPDC001684. Lineage (NCBI taxonomy): Bacteria > Bacillati > Actinomycetota > Actinomycetes > Streptosporangiales > Streptosporangiaceae > Nonomuraea > Nonomuraea sp. NPDC001684. The sequence continues at coordinate 3,752 of NZ_JBSFGJ010000294.1, read as the reverse complement.
GAGGGCGCCAAGCTCGCCGACGAGTTCTACACCGAGGCGTGCCGGCGCATCGACGAGCTTCCGTCGGGGCTCGACGAGGCCGAGCGCGCCACGCTCGCCGACCTGCTCTCCCGCCTGGTGCGGGACAACAACGCCCCGACGGTCTTCATCGAGCGCGCCGACACCCCCTGACCGCCGCCCGCGGTCACACCCCGGCCGGCGCCGGCTCGCCGGCGACCCCGAACAGCTCGGCGAACCGTCCGGTGAACAGGTCCCGGCCCTTGTAGTCGGCCACCGACTCGGCCGGCAGCACGATCGGCCCCTCGGGCGAGGGCAGCTGGCCGACGCCCCCTTCGGCCCCCAGCGGCAGCAGCACGAACGGCAGCGGCGAGGGCCGGTACACCGACGAGGGCCGCTCGCCGCGCAGCTGGGCGATGATGTTCGCGGCCACGACCTCGGCGTGCTGCATCGCGTTCCCGGCCATCTTGGCCTCGGCCAGGTCGGTGATGTCGCCGATCGCGTAGACGTGCTCGTGGCCCTCGACGTTGAGCCGTTCGGTCACCCGTACGTGGCCGCGGGGCGTGCGCGCGTCGCCGAGGTCGCCGTCGAGGTAGCCGGTCCGGACGCGCACGCCGTACGCGCGGAACCAGATGTCGGCCGACAGCTCCCCCGCCGTGGACCCGACGGTGAACGGCTCGGCCCGCCCCGGCCCGCCGGGCGGCTCGCCGTCCAGCGTGGTGCCGAGCAGCAGCTCCACCCCCAGCTCGGCGAGCTGCCTGCGCAGGTCGGCGCGCACCTGCGGCTCGAACGCCGGCAGCAGCTCCGTGCCGTGATCGACGATCGTGACCCGCTTGTCCGGCCACACCGCCTTGATCTCCCCGGCCAGCTCCAGCCCGACCGGCCCGGCCCCGGCGATCAGCACCCGCCCGGCCCGCGCCAGCTCCCCGTGGACGGCGTGGATGCACTCCCGCGCCTGCCCGGCCAGGTCGTCCTCGAACTTGAACGGGAAGGGGTACCCCGACCCGGTGGCCAGCACGAGGTAGTCGGCCTCCACCCGTTCCCCGGACGCCAGCAGCACACCCCGCGAATCCACCGAGACCGCCCGCTCCCGGACGATCCGGCCATGCTGCATCAACCGGTCGTAGGGGAAGAACATCTTCCCGGCCCATTCCGGCCGGGCGAGGGCCCGCATGGACGCGGCGTTCTGGACGAAGGCGTCCTTGGGCTCGACGAGCACGACGTCCGCGTGCTCGTCCAGCGCCTTGGCGGCCGCCGCGCCGCCGTAACCACCACCGATGATCGCCACAGTACGGCTCATGGTGCACATCTCCCGTCGAGACCACAGCTTGTTCGTATTACGAACCATAATAGTTCGTAACCCGAACCGCAACCGCCCGAAAAGTTCTCCGCCCCGGCGCGATGAGTTCCGGCGGCCCCGCCGGTACGTATCCGTGAACCTGTCACCAGCGATGAGGAGAGACAGCCATGACCGAGACCCGAGAGCACGACGTGGCCGCCATCAAGAGCGTCCTTGAGCGCCTCTACCAGGCATGGGCCGACGGCGACGCCGACGCCTTCGTCACCGACTACACCGAGGACGCCACCGCGATCATGCCCGGCAGCGTGCGCCGGTCGAGGGAGGAGGTGCGCGGGAAGATGGCCGAGGGCTTCGCGTCCTACCTCAAGGGCAGCACGACCGCCGACCGGCTGGAGAGCATCCGTTTCCTGGGCGAGAGCGCCGCGATCGCGGTGAGCGAGACCGGCGTCCTATTCCCCGGCGAGACCGAGGTCCCCGCCGAGCGTATGGTGTACGCGACCTGGGTGCTGGAGAAGCGGGACGGCGCCTGGCTGCTCGCGGCCTACCACAACAGCCCGGCCGTCGTGGCAGGCTGACGTACCCGTAAGGCAGGCGGAAGGCAGGACAAGGGCGTGGACGCGGTGACGCCGGGACAAGAGGGCTTCGATCGCCGGATCGAGCCGTTCCGCAAGGAGCTGCTGGCGTACTGCTACCGGATGCTCGGCTCACCCCACGACGCCGAGGACCTGGTCCAGGAGACGTACCTGCGAGCGTGGCGGGCGCGGGAGCAGTACGACGGCACCCGCAGCTCCCTGCGCACCTGGCTCTACCGGATCGCGACCAACGCCTGCCTGACGGCCCTGGAGGTCCGGGGCCGCCGGCCGCTGCCGTCGGGGCTGGTGGCCGCGTCCGACCCGCTGGCGCCGCTCGTCCAGGGGGAGAACCTGGCCTGGCTCCAGCCCCTGCCGGACTCGATGCTGGACGGGGGCGACCCGGCCGGCGCCGTGGTCGAGCGCAGCGGCCTGCGCCTGGCGTTCGCCGCCGCCCTCCAACACCTGTCGGCGCGCCAGCGCGGCGCGCTGATCCTGCGGGACGTGCTGAGCTTCTCCGCGTCGGAGTCGGCGGAGATCCTCGGCACCACCGTCGTGTCGGTGAACAGCTCCCTGCAGCGGGCGCGCGCCCGGGTGAAGGAGGCCGGCGTCCGGCGCGAACCGCTCGGCGAGCCGCCGCTGGCCGAGCAGCGCGCCTGGGTCGACCGCTACATGCGGGCCTTCGAGCACGCCGACGTCGAGGAGCTCAAACGGCTGCTCACCGAGGACGTCGTCATGGAGATGCCGCCGATGCTCAACTGGTTCGCCGGGCGCGGCAACTACGGCCTGTTCATGGACTGGGTCTTCGAGGCGGCCGGCACCGACTGGCGGCTGGCGGCGGTCACGGCCAACGGCCAGCCGGGGTTCGGCGCCTTCCGGCGCGCCGGCGACCGGTACGAGCCCCACACGCTGCAGCTCTTCACCGTCACCGCCGAGGGCATCAGCCGGAACTCGGTGTTCCAGGGGGCCGAGATCTTCGCGGCCTTCGGTCTGGCGGCCGGATTCGACGCGCCCCGATGACCCCGGCGGGCCCGCAAGTTTCTTCAAGACCGGGCAGGGGCGGACGGCCGATGCTGGGCGGGTGATTTCACCCGTTTCTACCCTGGTGACCGGCGTGCGCCGTGGCCCGATGCTCGCCGTGCTGCTCACCGGCCAGGTCATGGCCTCCATGGACGGCTCGATCGTGTCGGTCGCCGCGCAGACCATCCGCCAGGACCTCCACGCCGGCGGCACGGCGATCCAGCTCGTCGTGTCGGGCTACCTGCTGACCGTCGGCGTGCTCCTGGTCACCTGCGCGCGCATCGGCGACCTCGTCGGGCAGCGGCGCGCGTTCCTGCTCGGCCTGGGCTGGTTCACCGCCGCCTCGCTGCTGTGCGGGCTGGCCCCCGACGTGGGCGTGCTGGTGCTCGCGCGCGTCGCGCAGGCCGCCGGGGCGGCGCTGCTCACGCCGCAGATCTTCGCGCTCATCCAGACGCACTGGCAGGGCGACGCCCGCCGCCGGGCGATCGGCCTGTACAGCATGGTGCTCGCCCTGGGCGTCGCGCTGGGGCAGGTGGTCGGCGGGCTGGTCGTCAGCGCGGACCTCCTGGGCCTGTCCTGGCGGCCGGTGTTCCTGATCAACATCCCGATCGGCGTGATCGCGCTGGCCGTGGGGCCGCGCCTGCTGCCGCCCTCGCCCGTGACCGCGCGGGCGCGCCTCGACCCGGGCGGCGTGGCGATCCTGACCGCGGCCATGGCCGCGATCACCGTCCCGCTGATCTTCGGCCGCGACCTCGGCCGGCCGCTCTGGATGTGGATCTCGCTGGCCTGCGGCGCCGCGCTGTCGGTGGTGTTCGTCCGGCACGAGACCAGGGCCCGGCACCCGCTGCTCGACCTGGCCTCGGTAC
>NZ_JBSFGJ010000293.1:0-11835 GCF_053596515.1 Nonomuraea sp. NPDC001684 | reverse complement strand
GGCGGCCGGTCTGGAGGTGTGGTTCGCGCCCTTCCCCGTGGACGCCACCCCCGAGCAGGCCGTCGCCCTCTACGCCGACTGCGCCGCGCGCGCCGAGTCCCTGCGCCGCACCGGCGCCGAGGTGGTGCTGGTCGCCGGGTGCGAGACCAGCGCGTTCTGCCACGGCTTCATCCCCGGCGCCACGTACGGCGAGCGCCTGCAGGCCATGACGACGGCCGACCTCGCCTGGTGGCAGACGACGGCCGCCGACGTCGCGCCCCGCTTCAACGCCTTCCTGGCCGAGGCCGCCGCGGCGGTCAGGGCCCGGTTCGGCGGCCGGCTCACGTACGCGTCGGGCCCCTGGGAGTTCGTCGACTGGACGCCCTTCGACATCGTCGGCGTCGACGCCTACCGCGCCGCCCACAACGCCGCCGACTTCCCCGCGGAGGTGCGCGCCCACTTCGCCCACGGCAAGCCGGTGGCCGCCACCGAGTTCGGCACCTGCGCCTACAAGGGCGCGGGGGAGCGGGGCGGCTCGGCGTGGCTGGTGCCCGAGGGAGCCGTGCCCGACGAGGGCGAGCAGGTCCGCTACTTCGCGGAGTTGCTCGACGTCTTCGAGGCCGAGGGCCTGGCGGCCGCGTTCTGGTTCACCTTCGCCGCCTACAACCGGCGCGGCGCCGACGACCTCGGCTCCTACGGCGTGGTCAGGATGCTCGACGAGACCCGCTGGGAGCCCAAGGAGGTCTTCGCGGCGCTGGCGGCTAGGTATTCGCGCAGGTGAAGATGGCCGTGCCGGGGATGTGCCGGCCGCGCAGCGGGCTCCAGCCGCCCCACGCCCGATCGTGCCCCTGGGGCCACTCCGGCTCCAGCAGGCCGGTGAGGGTCAGCCCGGAGGCGGCCAGCAGGCCGATCCAGTCGCCCATCGTGCGGTGGTGCTCGACGTAGGAGGGGGTGCCGTCGTCGTCCCGCTCGACGTAGGGCGAGCGGTCGAAGTAGGAGCGGTCGGAGGTGAGCCCGCGCGGGCCGGGATCGTCGGGGAAGGCCCATCGGATCGGGTGGCTCACCGAGAACACGAACCGGCCGCCCGGCCGCAGCACCCTGCGCACCTCGCGGAAGACCGCCAGCGGGTCGGCCACGAACGGCAGCGCCCCGTACGCCGAGCAGGCCAGGTCGAAGGCGCCGGACGCGTACGGCAGCGACTCGGCGTCGGCCTGCGCCACGGGCACCCGCAGGCCGGTGTCGAGGTCGATGCGCTGGGAGTGGCGCAACTGCCGGTGGGAGATGTCGAAGGCGGCCACCCGGGCCCCCTGCGTCACCAGCCACCGCGCGCACTGCGCCGCGCCGCAGCCGATCTCCAGCACCCGCCGGCCGCGCACCTCGCCCAGGAGTTGCGCCTCGGCTTCGTCGACGCCCTCCGGGCACCAGACGAACCCGGTGTCCCGCAGGAAGCCGCCGTGCTCGACCTGGTAGTCGTCGGCGTTGCCGTCCCACCAGTGGCGGTTGGCCCGCGAGGAGACCGACAGCACTAGCGCATCTTCGGGCCGCGCGGCATGCGGGCCCCCTTGGGCATCGGGCCCTTGGGCATCGGCAGGTTCTTCGGCAGCGAGCGCAGCCGGTCCTTGACCTCGTTGACCGAGGGCTTCTTCAGGTTGCGCGGCAGCTTCATGATGTGCCGCTGGAGCTTGGCGATCGGCACCTGGCCCTCGCCGTCGCCGCACTGGATGTCGTAGATCTCGACGCCCAGCACCACGCGCGCGACCCGCTTCTTCTCGGCCGCGAGCATCTTGGCCACCCGGTTGCCGGGCCCCTCGGAGACCAGCACGACCCCCGGGAAGCCGACGACGAGGTGGACCAGGTCCTGGTCACGGTTGACCGCGATGGCCGGGGTGACCTGCCAGTTGCCCCGCATGCCCTGCAGGACCGCGGCGGCGGCGCCGGTCTGGCCGTGCAGGATCGAGTACTGGGCCTTCTGGGCGAGCTGGCCGAAGACGACCAGCCCGACGGTGAGCGCGGCCAGGACGCCGATGAACACCGAATACCACAGGTAGTCCGTGACCAGGCCGATCACGACGACCACAGCCAGCGTGCCCACCGCCGAGAGGAAGACGATCGGCATCCCCTTGGGATTGGCCTGCTTGATGATCTGCGCGATCATGCGGAGCTGCTTGATGCGCCCCGGCTTCTCTGGATCCTCGGACTTTGCCATGCTCAGAAGGATACAAACCAACTGGTGCACTATGGAAAACGCGACCGGCCTTTGTCGCTAGATCTTCACCGTGATCGACAGCCTCGGGTCCGCGACGTGGTGCGACGCCTGGAGCGTGTACTCGCCCTCGACCGTGCGCCAGCCGTCCTCCCACACCTGGAAGGCGCTGTCGGGCAGGAACACGGTCGTGATCACGGTCTCTCCCGGCCCGGCCTCGACCACGTCGAACCCGGCCAGGCGGCGGTCGGCGCCCCGGCAGAGGTAGATCTGCACGACCTCGCGGCCGAAGCGGTCGCCGGTGTTGGTCAGCGCGACGGTCACGGTCGTGCCCTCGGCGGCGATGGAGTCGTAGCTCCACGTCGTGTAGCCGAGGCCGTGGCCGAACCAGAAGGCCGGAACCCGCCCCGACCGCTCCCAGGCCCGGTACCCGATGAACGCGCCCTCGTCGTAGGCCACAGCGCCGTCCACGGGGGTGACGTCCGTGACGGGGGCGTCCGCGAGCGTCGCGGGCCAGGTGGTGGGCAGGCGGCCGCCGGGCTCGGCGCGGCCCGACAGCACGTCGGCCAGCGCTGACCCGGCCTCCTGCCCGGGGAACCAGGTCAGCAGCACGGCCGCGACCTCGTCCGCCCATGGCATCTCCACCGGCGAGCCCGCGTTGACCACGACCACCGTGCGCGGGTTGGCCGCGGCCACGGCACGGATCAGCTCGTCCTGGCGGCCGGGGAGCGCCAGGGTCTCGCGGTCGAAGCCCTCGCTCTCGACCTCCGGCGTGGTCGAGGCCACGACCACCGCCACGTCGCTGTCCGCCGCCACCCGCACGGCCTCGGCGATCAGCTCGTCCGCCCCCGGCGCCGGGTCGGCGTGGCCCAGCGTGTACGCCACGAACGCCATGCCCCCGAAGGCCCCCGCCGGATGCGTCACGCTCAGCTCGTACGACTCGCCCGCGGCCATCTCGACGGCGAAGCGCCGCTCCGGCGGCGACAGGAACGCGGCCGCCGGATCGCCACCTTCCGGCTCGATCGTCGCGTCGAGGACGGTCTCGCCGTTCACCGTGACGGTGAAGGCGCCCACGCCCGCCACCGACAGCTCGTGCCGGCCCGACGTGCCCGGCGTGTACGCCGCCCGCAGCCGCACCGCCCCGAGCCGCTCGCCGTCCACGTCCGGCGGCAGCTGGCCGACCCACCGCGCCTCGGCCGCCGCCAGCGGATGTTCGGCCAGCAGGCCGCCGCCCGCGTCGAGGAACTGCGCCACGACCGGGCAGGCCAGCGGCGCCAGGCGGATCCGCGGGTCGGTCCCGACGGCGTGCCGGACCTCGACGCCCTCCAGCGCGCTCAGCCCGGCCAGCGGCGAGACGATCCGGTCGGGGAAGACCTGGGCGCTGCCGCCGCCCATGACCCGGGCCTCGCCGGCCGCCGAGCCGATGAGCGCGAGCGTGCGCACGTCCCGCAGCGGCAGCACGCCGTCGTTGGTGAGCAGGGTGAACCCGCGCGCGGCCACCTCGCGGGCCAGCGCGAGTCCGTCGATGGGGCCGTCGATGGGGCCGTCGATGGGGCCGGGGACGGGCCGGTCCTCGCCGCCGCCGAGCGCGCCCGTACGCTGTGCCAGCCGCAGGACGCGCCGGACCTTGTCGTCGACCACCGACTCGGGCACCCGCCCCTCCCGGACGGCGGCCTCCAGCTTGTCCCCCCACGGGCCGAACGGGCCGGGCATGGCCACGTCGGTGCCGCCGAGGGCGGCGGCCTCGGTGCTGCGCACGGCCGTCCAGTCGGACACGACGAGCCCGTCGAACCCCCACTCGTCCTTCAGCACGCCGTTGACCAGGGCGGAGTGCTCGGTCATGGTGGTGCCGTTCACCGCGTTGTAGGCCGTCATCAGCCCCCACGCGCCGGCCCGCACCACCCGCTCGAACGGCCGCAGGTACACCTCGCGCAGCGTCTTCTCGTCGACCCGCACGTCCACGGTGAAGCGGTCGGTCTCGAAGTCGTTGGCCACGAAGTGCTTGGGCGTGGTGGCCACGCCGCCCTCCTGCACGCCCTCGACGTAGGCCGCGCCGATCTCGCCGGTCAGGTACGGATCCTCCGAGAAGCACTCGAAGTGCCGGCCGCCGAGCGGGGAGCGGTGCAGGTTGATCGTGGGCGCGAGCAGCACGTGCACGCCCTTGCGCCGGGCCTCCTGGGCCAGCAGCGCGCCGGCCCGCCGGACGAGCTCCACGTCCCAGGTGGCCGCGAGCGCGGTCGGGCTGGGCAGCGCGATCGACGGGTCGGCGGAGGTCCACTGCTCGCCGCGGACGCCGATCGGGCCGTCGCTCATCACGAGCCGGTCGAGCCCGATCTCGGGGATCGGCGGAAGGGACCACATGCCGGCCCCGGTGAGCAGGCGGATCTTGGTGGGGAGGTCGAGCCGGGCGATCAGTTCGTCGAGTTCCACGGCATCAGTGTTCACCAGAAAACCGAGCACTCGATAGGTTTGTGACCTTTACGTTACGCAAAGCCTGTCACCGGGCGAAGAACTCCAGCAACTCGGGCACCAGCGCCTCCGGCGTCACGGCGTGGGCCTGCTCCTCCAGCACCCGGTGCCGCGCCCCCGGCACGCCCGCCGCGACCGCCAGCGCCGCGCCCGCCATCCACCGGGGGCTCCGCTCCCCGCTCAGCACCAGCAGCGGCTGTGCGATCGCGGCCAGCGTGGCGGCCGGCAGCCGGTTGCCCGGCCCGAGGACGGCGGCCTCGTAGGCCAGCGTGCGGGCCACGCCCTTGAGGTGCGCCCACGACGCGTCGGCCCGCATCGCGGCCACGGCCTCGACCGGCACCTCGGCCGCCTCCACCATGAACCGCTCGACCGCCTCCTCCCAGCGGCCCGCTTCCACCAGCGCGTCGAGCTGCGCGGCGAAGTCGTCCGGCAGCGGGGGAGCGTCGTCGTCCACGTGGTACGGCGGCTCCCACACTGCCACCTTCGTGATGCCGAGGCCCCGGGCGGCGGCCTCCAGCACGAGCGCCGCGCCGGACGAGCCCCCGAACACCATGGCCGTCCCGCCCGCCGCCCCGATCACCGCCGCCAGGTCCTCGATCTCCCGCTCGACCGCGTACGGCCGGGTGTCGCCGCTGCCGCCCCGGCCCCTGCGGTCGTAGTTGACGACCGTGAACCAGGGCGCCAGCGCGGCGGCCACACCCGCCAGCGTGGGGTGCGCCCGGTCGCCGAACGCGCCGTTGACCAGCACGACCGCGGGCCCGGCGCCGTAGCTGTCGTAGGCCAGCACGGTGCCGTCCGCCGAGGTGGCGTGGCCGTTCACGCGGGCTGGACCAGGCAGAGGGCCTCCCAGTGGTGCCCGTCGAGGTCGGCGAAGCCGCGCTGGTAGCGGAACCCGGCCTCCTGCGGCACGCCGGCCGGGGTGGCGCCGAGCGCGAGCGCCTTGTCCACCAGCTCGTCCACCTGGGCCGGGTTCTCCATGCCGAGCACCAGGATGGCCTCGGTGCTGGTGGTGGCGTCGGCGATCTCCTTGGTGACGTACGTGGAGAACGTCGGCTCGGTGAGCAGCATGACCTGGGTCTGCTCGTTGACGAGCACCGAGGCCATGCCCTCGGCCATGCCGTACATCGTGAAGCCGAGCTCGGTGAAGAACTTCTGCGACCGGTCCAGGTCCTTGACCGGAAGGTTGAGGAAGAGCTGCATGTCGTGCTCCCAGGCATCTGAGGTGTTGTGGAACACCTTCAGTCTGCTCAGCACGACCCCGCGCGTCTTGGATCCCCGTGCCAGGACGGTTGACGATCAGCGCACGGGGTTGGCGCGCCGGAACTCGGCCGGCGGCAGCCCGTACGCCCGCTTGAACAGCCTGCTGAAGTGCGCCGAGTCGGGCAGCCCCCACCGCGCCCCGACCTCGCCGACCGGCAGGTGCCGGGCGCCCAGCAGATCGGCGCGGCAGCGCTCCAGCCGCCGGTGCCTGATCCAGGCGGCCACCGTCGTGTTCTCGGACTCGAACAGCCGGTGCAGGTAACGCACCGAGACGTGGTGCGCCTCGGCCACCATCGCCGGATCGAGGTCGGACCAGCCCAGACGCTGGTCGATGAAGGCGCGCACGCGCAGCAGCAGGGCGCGGCGGCGGGCGTCCTCGGGCACCGCGGCGGCTTGCTCGGCCCGCTCGGCCAGGGCCGTGGTGACCAGGTCCATCACCACCGTCGCCAGCCTGGCCGCGCTGGCCGGGGTGTAGTCGTCGTAGTCCTCGGTGACCCGGCGCAGCAGCGGCACGGCCAGCGCGCCGGCGCCCTCGCGCGCCGAGACGGGCACCGCGGTCAGCCGGGCCACGTCGTCGTACGGCAGCGGCAGCAGCTCGTGCGGGAAGCTGAACACCGCCAGCTGCACCGCCGAGTCGTAGGCGATCTCGTAGGGGCGGGTGAAGTCGTAGATGGCGAACTCGCCCTTATGCAGGCGGATCTCGCGGCCGTCCTGGCGCAGCACCGGGCTGCCCGAGACGGCCAGCACGGCCCGGTAGAGCTCGGGGTTGTCGCGGTGGATCAACTTGGCCGTGCGGTGGACGCTGTGCGGCGTGGACGTGCGCACCCGGCCCACGCCCACGGGGCCTAATTGCCCCAGCTCGATCTCGCCCCGCAGCGGCGCGCCGGAATCGATGCGCAGGTCGAGCGGCCCGAGCGTGTCGCAGACGATGCCGCGCCAGGCGTCGTGACGGCTGCGCGCGGGCAGGTCGCTGGTGCGGATCACGGTCGCCACGGCCTCGCCCTCCCTCGGCAGCCCTGCCATGCTAGGGACGCGAAAAGCCCCGGGCAACGGCCCGGGGCTCCGCTCAATCAAGATCAAGCGGGATCAGCTGGGATCAGCCTGGATCAGGTGGTCTGGCGGGCCGCGATGGCCTGCTGGTAGAGCCTGCCCGCGCGGTACGACGAGCGCACCAGCGGCCCCGACAGCACGCCGGCGAACCCGATCGCCTCGGCCTCGGCCTGCAGCTCGACGAACTCCTCCGGCTTGACCCAGCGCTCCACCGGGTGGTGGCGCGGCGTCGGCCGCAGGTACTGGGTGATCGTCAGCAGGTCGGTGCCGGCGGCGTGCAGGTCGCGCATCGCCTCGACGATCTCTTCGCGGGTCTCGCCCATGCCCAGGATCAGGTTGGACTTGGTGACCAGCCCGGCCTCGCGGGCCGTCGTGATCACCCCGAGCGAACGCTCGTAGCGGAAGGCGGGGCGGATGCGCTTGAAGATGCGCGGCACCGTCTCGACGTTGTGGGCGAACACCTCGGGCTTGCTGGAGAAGACCTCCTCCAGCTGGTCGCGGTTGCCGTTGAAGTCGGGCACCAGCAGCTCGACGCCGCAGCCGGGCAGCAGCGAGTGGATCTGCCGGGCGGTCTCGGCGTAGAGCCAGGCGCCGCCGTCGGGCAGGTCGTCGCGGGCCACGCCGGTCACGGTCGCGTAGCGCAGGCCCATCTGCTGGACGGACTCGGCGACCCGGCGCGGCTCGTCGCGGTCGTATTCCTTGGGCTTGCCCGTGTCGATCTGGCAGAAGTCGCACCGGCGGGTGCACTGGTCGCCGCCGATGAGGAAGGTCGCCTCGCGGTCTTCCCAGCACTCGTAGATGTTGGGACAGCCCGCCTCTTCACAGACCGTGTGCAGGCCCTCCCGGCGCACGAGCGATTTCAGCTCGGTGTATTCGGGGCCCGTCTTCAGCTTGGTCTTGATCCACGGGGGCTTGCGCTCGATAGGGGTCTCGGCGTTGCGCACCTCCAGGCGGAGGAGCTTTCGGCCATCAGGAGCAACGGTCACCCGTCCAGCTTACGTCCGCCGCGGAACCGGACCGGTCGAGGGTCAGGTGATGAGCCCGAAGCCGCGGATCGCCCTGGTGTAGTGGCGCAGCAGCTCCTCGTCGATCAGCGCGGACCCGGCGGTGTCCAGCAGCTCCGAGTGCGGCGCCGAGGTCAGCACGCCGTCGTCGGTGAGCCGGTGGCGGGCCAGCGCGCCCTGCCTGATGGCCGTGACGCTCTCGCCGCGCAGCGCCGCGGCCTGGATGGGCGCCAGGTAGCCGCCGGCGGCCAGGGCGCGCAGCTCGTCCAACTCGGACTCGGACACGACCCGCCGGGCGATCGCCTCGCGCCGCCGCTCGGCACGGGGCCGCCCGGCGCGGGCCAGCGCCGTCAGCGCGTACTCCGCCAGCAGCACCGGGCCGCCCAGCACCCGCCCGATCACCCGGCCGAAGAACCCCGCCGCCTCGTACGTCGTGCCGGGCTGGTCGATCGCGCCCAGCGACGAAGCGGCGATCTTGGCCTGGGCCTCCTCCCTGATCTTCAGCGGAGCGCTCGACCCGAGCAGCGCGTCGTGCCAGGAGGCCAGCGTGAACAGGGCGCCGTCCACGATCAGCTCCTCGGCGGCGGGGGTGCGCGCGTACGCGGTGGCCAGCAGCGCCACCCGCTGCCGCGGCGTCAGGGCCAGCCACAACGGCAGCCCGATGACCAGCACCGGCGTGCGCGGCACGCCCACATGGTCATAGACGGTCTCGGTGGCCAGGTCCCGGACCGCGACCTTGCGCGGCCTCTTGACGCGGGCCCGGTCGGCCACGCGGTCGGCCAGCGAGTACAGCTCGCCGGCCGCGGCGCGGTCGAGCACCTCGGCGTCGGCCGGCAGGCGGGGCAGGCGGGGCCGCAGGGCCCATCCCACGGCCAGGCTCACGCCGCCGACCAGCCACGCCACGAGGGAGTCGAGGTGCGCCAGCACGGCCCACGCGCCCAGCGCGAGGAAGGCCAGCGTGAGCAGGTGAACCAGGAGCGCGAGAACGAGAGCGGCGGAACGCTTCACACGGCGATGTTAAGCCGGAAAGATCCAGATTCAACCGCTGTTCGATGCCGATTCGGTCACCTGCGCAGCAGATCCTCCTCGTGCAGGTCGAACGGCTCCCTGCCGAGGGCGTCGGCCAGCCGCTTCTCGGCGATCGGGATGACCTCCTCGACCACGATCCGGCGGCCGGTCTCGGCCGACAGCGAGGAGACCCCCGCGTCGGGCAGCCCGCACGGCGTGATGCGGTTGAACCACCGGGGGTCGTTGGCGCAGTTGAGCGCGAACCCGTGCATCGTCACGCCGCGCGCGACGCGGATGCCGACCGCGCCGAGCTGCCGGTCGGGCAGCCCCAGGGCGACGTCGCCGGCCGCCCACACCCCAGGACGCCCCGGCACCCGCCGGCCGGTGACGCCGAAGTCGGCGCACACCTGGATCATCGTCTCCTCAAGGGCGCAGACGTAACGGGTCACGTCGGCGACGGCGACGATGGGGTAGGCGACGAGCTGGCCGGGGCCGTGCCAGGTGACCCGGCCGCCCCGGTCGGCGTCGACGACGGGGGTGCCGTCGGAGGGGCGGTCGCCGGGCAGGGTGCGCCTGCCCGCGGTGTAGACGGGGGCGTGCTCCAGGATCAGGACCGCGTCGCCCAGCTCGCCGGCGACCCGCTTGCCGTGCATCCAGCGCTGCAACGACCAGGCTTGCTCGTAGGGGACGTCCACACCAAGGCGGACGACGGCCAGCGCGTGGGGATCGTCCCCGTGGATGGGGCGCATGAGCCTATTGTGCCGTTCCCTCACCCTGTCCGGGTAATCAGGGGGTCAACAGGCGTGGCTCGATCCTGAACTCCTTGACGCCGTTGGAGCCGTCGTACTCCAGCCGGTACGCGTAGGCCCGCGGGTCGACGGTGACCGCCTGGATGAACTCGGTGCCCACGTAGTGCAGGGCGACGCCCTCGTCGGCGGCGTACCCGCCGGGCAGCTCGCCGGAGGCGACCGACTCCTGCAGCAGCGGGCGGCGCTGCGGCTCGGCGTTGTAGTGGACCCCGCACGAGTACGGCAGCAGCGCGAGCCCGTCGGCCCACGGACGCAGCGCCGGGCCGAAGGAGTCGGTGTTGCCGCCCACGTGCCAGCACAGGGCGCCCGCGCTCTGCCCGGACAGCACCACGCCGGCCCGCCAGGCCTCCTCGAAGACCTCGTCGAGGCCGTGCAGCCGCCACAACGCCATCAGGTTGGCCACGCTGCCACCGCTGACGTAGATCATGTCCTGTTCGAGCGCCCAGGCCCGCGCGTCCTCCACGTTGGGCATGGGGAAGACGGTCAGGTGGCTCAGCTCGACGTCCCAGCCGGAGAAGGCGCCGTACATCTTCAGCAGCCAGTCGGAGGAGTCGCCGACGGCGGTGGCGACCAGGCCGAGCTTGGGGCGGTCCTGGCCGGTCAGGTCGAGGCCGTACCGCAGCAACCCGCTCGCCTCGATGAAGTTGTGACGCTCGCTCGGGCGGAACGACCCGCCCCCGATGGCCAGAATGTGCGACTGCCCGGACCTGCTCATGTCGGATCTCCTGCGTGCTGAAGGACGAACGGCACCCTACAGTACGGCGCGCAGCGCCTCGTCGAGACGGGTATGCGTGAAGCCGTAGCCGCTGTCAAGCAGTTTCCGCGGGATCATGCGATGGCTCGGCAGCAGCCCCGCGCGGGCGAATTCGCCCACCCCGATGGACAGGGCGAACGCCGGTACGGGCATGGGGACTGTGCCTTTACGCAGGCATTTACCCAGAGTCCGGGTGAATTCTTCGTTGGTGACCGGAGAAGGGGACCCGAGATTGACTGGACCCTCAATATCCCGATTTTTCAGGATATGTAGTGCGGCGGCCACCCAATCGTCCAAGGAGATCCACGACCAGTACTGCCGGCCCGTCCCCAGCGGCGCGCCCAGCCCCATGCGGAAGATCGGCAACATGCGCCCGAGCGCCCCGCCGTGCCGGCTCAGCACCATCGCCGTCCGCAGCCGCGCGACCCGGCAGCCGGCCTCGGCGGCCCGCTCGGCCTCCCGCTCCCAGCGCTCGCACAGCTCGGCCAGGAAACCCTGACCCTTGCCCTGGCTCTCGTCGATCTCCCGGCTGCCCGTGTCGCCGTAGAAGTCGACCCCGGAGGCCGACAGCAGCACCTCGGGCGGCCTGCCGAGCGCGCGCAGGGCGTCGACCAGCAGCCGGGTGCCCTCTACGCGGCTGCGCACCAGCTCGCGCTTGTAGTCCGCGGTCCAGCGCCGGTCGCCGACCGAGGCCCCGGCCAGGTGCACCACGGCTTCGGCCCCTTCGAGCGCGGCCCGGTCGATCACCCCCGCCGAGGGGTCCCAGAACGCCTCTCCGGGCCCCGCGGGCTCCCGCCGGACCAGGCGGACGACCTCCCGCCCCTCGTCGCGCAGCGCCCCGACCAGCGCCGTACCGATCAGGCCCGACGCCCCGGTCACGATGATCGCCATGGCCCCACAGTACGCCAAAGGCCGGGCGGCCCCCCGAAGGAGCCACCCGGCCTCATGAACGATGACTACGCGAGCCCGAGCTGGGCCTCGAAGCGGCCCTCCTCCAGGCGACGCTTGATCGTCGTCAGGAAGCGGGCGGCGTCGGCGCCGTCGACCAGGCGGTGGTCGTAGGTCAGCGCCAGGTAGACCATCGAACGCACCGCGATGACCTCGCCCTCGGGCGTGTCGAGCACGACGGGCCGCTTGACGACCGCGCCGGTGCCGAGCATGCCCACCTGCGGCTGGTTGAGGATCGGCGTGTCGAACAGCGCGCCACGGCTGCCGGTGTTGGTCAGCGTGAACGTGCCGCCGGTGACCTCGTCGGGCGGCCCGGGTGTCCATCGGCGACCCCGAGGCCAACTAACCCAA
>NZ_JBSFGJ010000292.1:0-11883 GCF_053596515.1 Nonomuraea sp. NPDC001684 | reverse complement strand
GGGTTGGCCGCCCCCGCGGCCCGCTGGTAGGCGCGGCAGGCCAGCGAGCGCCAGTAGGCGACCATGCCGGGACGGTCTTCCGGCACGCCGACCTCGGCGAACCAGCGGACGGCGGTGCCGTACAGCTTGA
This sequence comes from Nonomuraea sp. NPDC001684, assembly GCF_053596515.1. Classification (NCBI taxonomy): domain Bacteria; kingdom Bacillati; phylum Actinomycetota; class Actinomycetes; order Streptosporangiales; family Streptosporangiaceae; genus Nonomuraea; species Nonomuraea sp. NPDC001684. The sequence continues at coordinate 11,753 of NZ_JBSFGJ010000292.1, read as the reverse complement.
CCTGGTCGATCGTCTGGTTGGCGCCGGTGCCGCGCAGCTCGGGCGGACGGTCGGCGGTCAGGACGAGCAGCGGCACGCCCGACTCGTCGGCCTCGATCACCGCCGGATGGAAGTTGGCCGCGGCCGTGCCGGAGGAGCAGATCAGCGCCACCGGCCGCTCGGAGCGCTTGGCCAGGCCGAGCGCCAGGAAGGAGGCCGAGCGCTCGTCGATGCGCACGTGCAGGCGCACCCGCGACTCGGCGTGCAGCGCCAGGGCGAGGGGGGCCGAGCGGGAGCCGGGGGCGAGCACCACGTCGGTCAGGCCACAGCGCACCAGCTCGTCGACGAGCACGGTGGCCAGCGCGGTTGCGGGGTTCAAAGCGACGCCTCCTGCATCCGGCCGAGCCACTGGGGAGATTCAATCTCAAATTCCGACAAATGCTGAAAATTCACCGAGGGGCGGCGCACCGGGAGCCATCCGTCCACGGGCACCAGCGAGTCGTCCACCACGTCGCCCGCCAGCAACGACATCGTGCCCAGCCCGCACGCGTACGGCAGCGACGGCAGCGCCGCCGCCAGCGCGACCCCCGCGGCCAGCCCCACCGACGTCTCCACGGCGCTGGAGACCACGGCGGGCAGCCCGCAGGCCTCCACCACCCGCAGCGCGGCGCGCACCCCGCCCAGCGGCTGCACCTTGACCACCGCGATGTCGGCCGCCTCGGCCGCCCGCACCTTCAGCGGGTCCTCGGCGCGCCGGATCGACTCGTCGGCCGCGATCGGCACGTCGACCGCCCTGCGCACCGCCGCCAGCTCCTCCAGGGTCGCGCACGGCTGCTCGGCGTACTCAAGACCGAACCGGTCGAGCCGCTTGAGCCGGGTGACGGCCTCGTCGACCTCCCAGGCGCCGTTGACGTCGACCCTCAGCCGCCCGGACGGCCCGAGGGCGTCACGCACCGCCTCCACCCGGGCCAGGTCGTCGGCGAACGTCTGGCCGCGCTCGGCCACCTTGACCTTCGCCGTGCCGCAGCCTGAGCGCCGCACCAGCTCGTGGGCCTGCTCGGCGTCGATCGCCGGGACGGTGGCGTTGACCGGGACGCGGTCGCGCACCGGCTCGGGCCAGCCGTCGAAGGCGGCCTCACGGGCGCACGCCAGCCAGCGGGCGCACTCGCGCGGACCGTACTCGGGGAAGGGGGAGAACTCGCCCCAGCCCGCCGGGCCGTGCAGCAGCACGCCCTCCCTGACGGTCTGCCCGCGAAACCGCGTCCGCATCGGAATCCGGAAGACCACGGGAGAACGCGTCACGACCCTACCCTGCACCTGTGTCCGACCTGTCGCCATTAACCTTACGAGCATGTGGAGGAACCCGTCGCATCCGGACCGTCCGCTGCATGCCATTGTGCAGCCTCCCGGCCCCGGCCTTTTCACCGCGATCCGCGACGCCCTCTCCGGCGACGGCCCGGCCGTCCTGCCGCTCCAGCCGGGCCACGAGCACCAGGCCCTCCAGGCTCTGCGGCCCACGCACGCCGGCGGCGAGCCGCGGCCCGGCGGCGAGGGCGTCCCCGGCGACGTGGCGGTCGTCATCGCCACCAGCGGCAGCACCGGCACGCCCAAGGGCGTGCAGCTGTCGGCCTCGGCCCTGCGCGCCTCGGCGTCGGCCTCGCTGAGCAGGATCGGGGCCGCCGAGGGCGACCGGTGGTTGTGCTGCCTGCCCGTCTCCCACGTCTCCGGCCTGCAGGTGCTGGTCCGCGCGCTGCTGTCGGGCAGCGAGCCGATCATCCACCCCTCCTTCGACGTGCGGGCCGTGCTGTCCTCCGGCGCCCACCACGTCTCCCTGGTGCCGACGCAGCTCCACCGGCTGGTCGAGACGGGCGCCGACCTGTCGGTGTTCCGCACGATCCTGCTCGGCGGCGCGGCGCCCAGGGCGGGGCTGGTCGAGCGGGCCGTGGAGCTCGGCGCCCGGGTCTTCACCACGTACGGGATGAGCGAGACGTGCGGCGGCTGCGTCTACGACGGCCGCCCCCTTTACGATGTAGATCTCAAAATCGGCGAGGACGGCCTGATCAGGATCGCCGGGCCCGTGCTCTTCTCCGGCTACCGCTTCGCCGGCCGGACCGCCTTCGACGGCGACTGGTTCGTCACCTCCGACCTCGGCGAGCTGAACGGCGGCCGGCTGCGCGTGCTCGGCCGGGCCGACGACGTCGTCAACACCGGCGGCGAGAAGGTCGTGGCCGCCGTGGTGAGCGCGGTGCTCGGCACGCATCCCGAGGTCGCCGACGTGGCCGTGGCCGGCCTGCCCGACCCGGAGTGGGGCGAGGCGGTCACGGCGTTCGTGGTGCCGGCCGACCCGGCCGCGCCGCCCACGCTGGCTGAGCTGCGCGCCTACTGCCGCGACCGGCTGCCCGCCCACGCCGCGCCGCGCGACCTGCGTCTCCTCCCCCGCCTGCCGCTGCTGCCCAACGGCAAGACCGATCTCGTACGGCTGCGGACAGGAACCTGACGCGGCGCGGCTGCGTCATAACGGGGAGAGAAGGAAGGGAGCCTTCATGAACCAGACCCGCAAGATGTGGGCGTCCGCGGCGGTCGTCGGCGTGATCGTCGTCGGCGGCGCGTCGGTCGCGGCGGCCGCCTCGGCGGGCAAGCTCGACGCGGTCGCCAGGGAGACCCGGGCCGTGGTCGACCAGAGGGCCGACCAGAAGGCCGACCGGAGCGCCGAGCAGACGTCGCCGACCGGCCGTCCGGTGCCCTCGCCCGGCGACACCGAGGGCGTCGTGGTCTCCACGGAGATCAATCCCGATCCACGCGAGGTCATCGACTACTGGACCGACAAGCGCATGGAAGAGGCCGAGCCGATGCCCATGCCGGAGGGGACCGGAAGCTTCGAGGTGGCGGAGTAGTTCCCGCCTTCCGGGGGTGGCGCGCCCTCTGGGCGTTCCGCCCCTTTTTCATCCCTCCGGGAACAAATAGCGGTGGATGGCGTTATTGATACTGGTGCGCCGTGCGGAGTGACCACCGCCCCACCACAACCTGCCTGATCGCTTCGACTCCGTACGGAGGAGGTGTCCTCATGCCCAGAACCGCCGTGGCGACCCCACCCGCGACTCTCGACCAGCTCATTGAACGAGGGCGAGCCCAGGGTCACCTTTCTCTGGCGGAGCTGCGCGACGCGTTCGCCGAGGCCGGCATCAGCCCCTCTGAAGGCCGCACGATTCTGCGCGAGCTCTCGGAGGCCGGTGTGAGCCTGGCTGCCGAGAACGAGCCGTCGCTGGCCAAGACCGCCGCCAAGAAGACCACCCAGAAGACCGCGAACCAGAGCGCCCCCAAGCCGAGGAAGGCTTCCGGGGCAAAGGCTACCGGCCGCACGGCCGCCGAGGCAAAAAGCCCGGTGGACGGCAAGCCGGAGCACGAGGAGGACGTGGCCCCCGACGACCTCGAACTCACGGCCGAGGACGCCGAGATCGAGACCGAGGCCATGGACCTGGACGACAACCAGTCCGTGATGGGCGACTCGGTGCACACGTACCTGAAGTCGATCGGCCGCCGTACCCTGCTCACCGCCGCCCAGGAGGTCGAGCTGGCCCGCCGGATCGAGGCCGGCCTGTACGCCGAATACAAGCTGGAGACCCACCCCGACGTGCCGCCGTCCGTGCGCGACGACCTGCACCTGGTCATCGAGGACGGCCGGCAGGCCAAGGACCACATGCTGGAGGCCAACCTGCGCCTGGTGGTCTCGGTGGCCAAGAAGTACACCGACCGCGGCATGTCCCTGCTGGACGTCGTCCAGGAGGGCAACCTGGGGCTGATCAGGGCCGTGGAGAAGTTCGACTACACCAAGGGCTTCAAGTTCTCCACCTACGCCATGTGGTGGATCCGGCAGGCCATCCAGCGCGGCTTCGCCGACTCCGCCCGGACGATCCGGCTGCCCGTCCACGTGCTGGAGATGCTCTCCAAGCTGTCGCGGGTCGAGCGGGACATGCACCAGAGGCTGGGCCGCGAGCCCACGCCCGAGGAGCTGGCCGTCGAGCTGGACAAGACGCCGGACCAGATCGAGGAGCTGCTGCGCACCAGCCGCCAGCCGATCTCGCTCAACGCGACCATCGGCGAGGACGGCGAGACCACGATCGGCGACCTCATCGAGGACGTCGACTCGCCGGAGGCGTCGGAGATCGTCGACCGCCAGCTGCTGGGCGACCAGCTGCGCGGCGTGCTCGACAACCTCTCGCCGCGCGAGGCGAAGATCATGGCCCTGCGGTTCGGCCTGGTGGACGGCAAGCCGCACACCCTGGACGAGATCGGCAAGCACCTCGGCCTGACCCGCGAGCGCATCCGCCAGCTGGAGAAGGAGTCGCTGTCGAAGCTGCGCCACCCGAGCAACACCCGCCCGCTGCTCGACTGGGCCAGCTGACCCGCACCGCCCCGGCCGTCGCCGTCAGGACCTGACCGCGACGGCCCAGGAACGCGACCCCCGGCCGTCAGGACCTGACGGTCACGGGCCTGGAACACACGAAGAGCCCCGGCGCGCACGGCGCCGGGGCTTTCGTGTGCCTCCGGTCAGACGGTGGCGGGCACCGGCCGGGGCACGCGCGGGATGCCCCACATGCGGTTCTCCTCGCGCAGCGTGCGCAGCCGGTCGACCTCGGCCGTCCACATGGCCCCGCGGGGGGTGGCCTTGGCCTTGCGGCGCGCGATGCGGTCGTCGTACGAGCGCACGCCGAACGTGGCCCGCTGCCCGGCCTCGGCGGCCCGCAGCGCCTCGGTCAGCGCGACGTCGAACGCCCGGCCCGCCGCCAGCAGCTCGATCTCGTCGGCCGCGGCCGCACGCAGGTCGCGCACGATCTGCTCGGCCTGCCTGGCCTTGTCAAGCAGCTGCGGGAAGCCCTTGGAGATCTCCTGGTCCGCGTGGTAGCGAACCTCGGCCTCCCGGCTCACCCGCGGACGGAAAAACGCCATCGACCCTGCCCTTCACGCAGTCTTTGCTGTTCAACCCACAAGGGTACGCCGTCCGACACCGCCCCCGAACACCGGGCGACGGACGGGGCCGCCCAGTAAGATGATCACCATGCCCGCAAAGAGACCTCCCGTCCCACTCTCCCGCGAGCGCATCATCGAGGCCGCACTCCACATCGCCGACAGCCAGGGGCTGCGCCGGCTCACCATGCGCCGGCTGGGCGACGCCCTGGAGGTGGAGGCCATGGCCATCTACCACCACCTGCCCCGCGGCAAGGAGGCGCTGATGGACGCGTTGGCCGAGCACGTCACGTCCGTGCACGTGGAGCAGGCGGCCACGTGGCAGGAGACGGCCAGGGCGTGGTGCCGGGCGGGCCGGGAGCTGCTGCGCGAGCATCCGGGCGTGCTCGCGCTGGCCCTGACCAAGCCGCCCAAGGGCGCCACCGCCGTCGCCATCAGGGAGCAGACCGAGCAGCTCGCCGACGGCGGCCTGAACGACGCCCCCGAGGCCGTGCGCGCGCTGCGGGCGTTCGTGTTCGGCAGCGTGGCGGTCGAAGTCCAGCAATCCGGATGGGCTGACCCGGAAGTCGATGAATGGGTCAGGCGGGACGAAAGGGCGGATGTGGACTTCGAAAGAGGACTCGACGCTTTGCTCAAGGGGTTGCAAACGTAGTGCGCGTGTCGCGCTTGGCCCGTTATCCTGCATAAGGCACGCTGTGTCGAAGGTCACACGACCGGGGGATCCTCCTGTAACAGTCCGAACGGGCTATGTCGGACCGTGTGACACACGTCGCACACTTGCCAGAACAACAAACCCGAGCCGCTCCCGTCCCTCTCCCGGGAGCACCCACGAGATATCGGAGGCACGCCGATGTGCCCGCACGACCCGGCCTGTCCGTCTGCCGAGGCGCCGGACCGCGAGGCAGCACGCACCCTCGCATGCCACCCCGAGCAGGGGTGGAGCCTTCTCTGCAACGGCGTCGTCCTGTTCGAGGACACCGGGGAGCTGCTGCCCAGCGGCACCGTCATCGCGCCGCACCGGCCCGACCCCCTGGTGGGCGCCGCCTGACGGCGGCGTAGCCGCCGATCCACCGGGCCACGACCTCGCCCACCCGGGCGGGGTCCCGCTTCAGGTCGTGGCCCTCGCCCGGCAGCACGACCAGCCGGGCGCAGTCCGCGGGATCCGGCACTCCGAACGGATCCCGGTCCCCGTTGACCACCAGCACGTCGACCCCGGCCCCGCGCAGCTCCTCGGCCCTGGAACGCTCCGGCCTGCCGGGCGGGTGCAGCGGGAAGGCCAGCGCCACCACCGCCGCCGCGCCCACCGCCGAGGCCGTACGGCAGGCCACCCGGGCGCCGTTGCTCCGGCCGCCCTGCACCAGCGGCAGCCCCGGCCACCCGGCGCGCAGCTCGCCCAGCACCGCCTCCCACGCCTCGTCCTGCCGGGCGGCCGAGCCCGGCGCCCGCGCCCCCGCGACCCGGAACGCCTGCGACACCCTGGCCACGGTCGCCCCCACCCCGAGCGCGGCGTCACGGACGGCCAGCAGGTCCGGCGCGTCCACTCCCCCGGCCGAGCCGTGGGTCAGCACCAGCAGCAGCCGGGGCTCGGCCGCCTCGTCGACCTGCACCAGCGCCGGCCCCCGCGGAGTCATGATCTCCATGGCAGCACCGTACCTGGGGAGGATCCGCCATTGGCCCCCAGGGCTGATGACGGCGCGCCGGACAGCCGGGATGATGGCTTGCATGCCAGAGATGCGCCCCATCCGGGATGACCTGCAGGCCACTCTCGACGCCCGCCGCGACCTCGGCCCCGACTACGAGGCCGCGCTCGTCGAGTCCTTCGTCGAACGGCTCGACGCCACCATCGCCGCCCGCGTCCAGGCGGAGCTGAGCGGCCACGGCCTTCCCCCGGCCAAGCCCAGGCAGCGGCAGAACAACGGCGCGGCGATGATCCCCGTCGCGCTGGGCTCGATGGGCCTCGGCATCCCGCTGACCGCCATCGCGTCCGGCAATTCGGGGCTGGTCGGCCTGACGATCACGTGGCTGGCGATCGTCGCGATCAACGTGGCCGCCGCCGTGGCCATCATGCGCCGCGGCTGAGCCGCCGCACGGCACTCAGGTGTCGCGGTGGAAGCGCAGCCGGACCTCGGCGGCCATGGTCTGGTCCTCGTGTTCGAGGCCGTAGGTCCACACCTGGCCGGCGTCCTCGGTGCGGCCGCGCAGCGGCAGCGTGCGCGCCAGCAGCTCGATGGCCAGCGCGCCCGTCTGGGGGTCGGCCCCGCTCTCGACGGCCTCGGCGAACTCGGCGCAGGCCAGTTCCAGGTGCGCGATGCCGAGCAGCACCCGCAGCCCCGGCAGCTCCCGCGCCGGGGCGAACTCCAGCGCGTCCAGCAGCAGCCCGGCGGCCTCCCCCGGGTCGCCGTACTCCAGCAGCGTCTCGGCGAGCTGGCGGGCCGCGTGCGCGGCGGCCTCGGCGTCGCCTGAGTCGAGGCTCGCGTCGAGGGCGGAGCGCAGCTCCTTGCCGGCCTCCTGCGGGCTGCCGGCCAGCCGGGCCAGCGCGAGGTGCGCCAGCGGGACGTAGGCCGGTGTGCCGACGCCGAGCACCGCCTGCCAGGCGGCCCTGGCCTGGTCGTCGCGGCCCTCGCGCTCGAAACCCTGGGCCAGGTGGCAGGCGGCCTGGGCGGCGTACTCGGGATGGCCGGTGGCCAGCGCGGTGCGGGCCGCGGCGCGGGCGGCCTCGGTGTCGCCGCGCTCGTCGAGCACCACGGCCAGCCCCACGGCCGCCTGGGCCCGGTCGGGGCTGTCGGGGTCGGCGACCAGCTCGGTCAGGATCGCCGCCGCACCCTCCAGGTCGCCGCCCTCGGCCAGGCGGCGGGCGGTGTCGAGAGGCGGGGTCTCCAGCTCTGAGAACGTCAAGAGAGCTCCTTCAGGCGACGGATCGCACCGAGCCTAACGGCTCGTCGCGATCATGTCTGCTCACTTGACGGTGCAGGACTGGGCCAGATCCGGCGCGGGCCCCCGGGCGGGGACCCGCGTGGGCGGATCAGTCCTCGTACGCCTCCAGCGGCGGGCAGGAGCACACCAGGTTGCGGTCGCCGTACGCCTGGTCGATGCGGCGCACCGGCACCCAGTACTTGCCCTCGCGCAGCGAGGCCACCGGGTAGGCCGCCTCGGTCCGCGAGTACGGGTGGGCCCACTCGTCGGCGGTGACCGACTCGGCCGTGTGCGGCGCGTTGCGCAGCGGGTTGTCGGTCTTGTCGTAGTCGCCGGAGGCCACCTTGGCGATCTCGCCGCGGATGGCGATCATGGCGTCCACGAACCGGTCGAGCTCGTCCAGGTCCTCGCTCTCGGTCGGCTCGATCATCAGCGTCCCGGCCACCGGGAACGACATGGTCGGCGCGTGGAAGCCGTAGTCGATCAGGCGCTTGGCCACGTCGTCGACGGTGGCGCCGGTCTCCTTGGTGATCTGGCGCAGGTCCACGATGCACTCGTGGGCCACCAGGCCGCCGCGGCCGGTGTAGAGCACCGGGTAGTGCGGGGCCAGCCGCCGGGCCAGGTAGTTGGCCGACAGGATGGCCTGCTCGGTGGCCGCCGTGAGGCCCTCGGAGCCCATCATCCGCACGTACGCCCACGAGATCGGCAGGATGCCCGCCGAGCCGTACGGGGCGGCCGAGACCGGGCCGACCGGGCCGCCGTCGCGCAGCGGGTGGCCGGGCAGATAGGCCGCCAGGTGGCCGCGGACCGCGACCGGGCCGACGCCGGGGCCGCCGCCGCCGTGCGGGATGCAGAACGTCTTGTGCAGGTTGAGGTGGGACACGTCGGCGCCGAACTCGCCCGGCTTGGCCAGGCCCACCAGGGCGTTGAGGTTGGCGCCGTCGACGTAGACCTGGCCGCCGGCCTCGTGCACCTTGGCGCAGACCTCGGTGATCGACTCCTCGTACACGCCGTGCGTGGACGGGTACGTCACCATGATCGCGGCGAGCTTGTCGCGGTGCTTGGCGATCTTGGCGTCGAGGTCGGCCAGGTCGATGTTGCCGTCGTTGTCGCAGGCCACGACGACGACCCGCATGCCCGCCATGACGGCGCTGGCCGCGTTCGTGCCGTGGGCCGAGGACGGGATCAGGCACACGTCCCGCTCGGTGTCGCCGTTGGCCTGGTGGTAGGCGCGGATGGCCAGCAGGCCGGCGAACTCGCCCTGGGAGCCGGCGTTCGGCTGGATGGAGACCGCGTCGTAGCCGGTCACCTCGGCCAGCCAGCCCTCCAGCGTGCCGATGAGCTCCCGGTAGCCCTCGGTCTGGGCCTCCGGCGCGTACGGGTGCACGCCGGCGAACTCCGGCCAGGTGATCGGCTCCATCTCGGTGGTCGCGTTCAGCTTCATCGTGCACGAGCCGAGCGGGATCATCGAACGGTCGAGCGCGATGTCCTTGTCCTGGAGCCTGCGCAGGTAGCGCAGCATCGCGGTCTCGGAGCGGTGGCTGTGGAAGACGGGGTGGGTCAGGTAGTCCGACTCGCGCAGCAGTTCGGCCGGCAGCGCGTCGGCCTCCAGCGCCACGTCCTCGCGCTCGACGCCGAAGGCGGCCCACACCTTGACCAGCTCGGCCGCGCCGGTCTTCTCGTCGCAGGCGATCGAGACGTGGTCGTCGCCGGCCTGCCACAGGTTGACGCCCCGCTCGGCGGCGGCGGCCACCACCTCGGCGGCCCTGCCGGGCACCCGGACGAGCACGGTGTCGAAGAACTCGCCGTGCACGACCTCCAGGCCGGCCTCGCGCAGCCCGCCGGCCAGCGCGACGGCGTGCCGGTGCACGCGGTGCGCGATCCGGCGCAGGCCCTCGGGGCCGTGGTAGACGGCGTACATGCCGGCGATCACGGCCAGCAGGACCTGGGCGGTGCAGATGTTGCTGGTGGCCTTCTCGCGGCGGATGTGCTGCTCGCGGGTCTGCAGGGCCAGCCGGTAGGCGGGGTCGCCGTCGACGTCGACCGACACGCCGACCAGCCGGCCGGGCATCTGCCGCTGCAGGCCCTCGCGTACGGACATGTAGGCCGCGTGCGGCCCGCCGAACCCGAAGGAGACGCCGAAGCGCTGGGAGGAGCCGATGGCGATGTCGGCGCCCAGCTCGCCGGGGGCGGCCACCAGCGTGAGGGCCAGCAGGTCGGCGGCGGCCACGACGAGCGCGCCGGCCTCGTGCGCCCTGGCGGCCACGTCGCGGAAGTCGCGCAGGCGGCCCGAGGCGCCCGGGTACTGGACGAGCACGCCGAAGCACTCGGGCAGCTCGCCGTCGAGGTCGTGCTCGACCAGCGTGATGCCGAGCGGCTCGGCGCGGGTGGCCAGCACGGCCTTGGTCTGGGGCAGCGTGTCGGCGTCGACCACGAACACATCGCTCTTGGACCTGCCGGCCCGGCGGGCCAGCGTCATGGCCTCGGCCGCGGCGGTGGCCTCGTCCAGCAGGGAGGCGCCGGCGACGTCGAGGCCGGTCAGGTCGGAGACGACCGTCTGGAAGTTCAGCAGCGCCTCCAGGCGGCCCTGCGAGATCTCCGGCTGGTACGGCGTGTAGGCGGTGTACCAGCCCGGGTTCTCCAGCAGGTTGCGCCGGATGACGGCGGGCGTGACGGTGTCGTAGTAGCCCAGGCCGATCATGGAGGTCAGCACCCGGTTGCGGGAGGCCAGCTCGCGCAGCTCGGCGATGGCCTCGGTCTCGCTCGCGGCGGCCGGCAGCTTGAGCCGGTCCTTGACCCTGATGGCCTCGGGCACGGCCACGGCCACCAGATCGCCGACGGACTCGAAGCCCACGGCCTCGAGCATGCGCTGCTGCTCGGACTCCGATGGGCCGATGTGCCTGGACGAGAACGGCGGAGCGGACAGGTCGGTCATGGAGGTTGCCTCCCGAGGCTTGGAGACCGGCGCCAGGGCGCGGGCGAGTGCCGGATCTCCCCCTCTGTCATCGCGACGTCATCGCGACCTGAGAGCTTCACCCCACCGTGGGGCTTGCACCGTCGGTGAGGTGCGCCTGGCGGGCGCACCTGCTTTCCAGAGTTGCCTCACCCGAGCGGTACGGGATGCCTGAGAGATTCCGGGGAGGGTTGCTCCTTCGGCGCCCCAGGACCGCAGCCCAGGGACTCTCCCGCACGGGGTCATCAGCCTTACTCTGTCCTAGATTACTACGGTGTGTTCAGCGGTTCAGCTCACCCCGTGCGGCGTGCGCGACGCCGCTTGGCGAGCTCGTCAGCGGGATGGTCGGCCGGGACGGTGTCCTCGACCGCCGCCCGTTCCCCCGGCAGCTCCGCGAGGGAGCCCTCGACCTCTCGCCAGACCCGGCCGAGCGCGATGCCGAACACGCCCTGGCCTCCCTGGAGGAGATCGATCACCTCGTCGGCCGAGGTGCACTCGTAGACGCTGACACCGTCGCTCATGAGCGTGATCTGCGCGAGGTCGGCGACCCCGCGGTCACGCAGATGCTGCACCGCGGTGCGGATCTGCTGCAACGACACCCCGGTGTCGAGCAGCCGCTTGACGACCTTGAGCACCAGGATGTCGCGGAAGCTGTAGAGCCGCTGCGAGCCCGAGCCGTGCGCGGCTCTTATCGTGGGCTCGACCAGGCCCGTGCGCGCCCAGTAGTCGAGCTGCCTGTAGGTGATGCCGGCTGCCGAGCAGGCTGTGGGCCCGCGGTATCCGATGTCGTCGGGCACCGTCGCGGGCTGCTCGTCGAAGAGCAGTCCCTGCTCTCCGGCACGCTGCCGCGCGCTCTCGCGCCGCACCGGATCTTCCTGGCCGGCCGTCTTTCCCTCGCCGCTGCTGACCGCCACGCGGACCTCCGGCTTTCTCTCATCCCATG
>NZ_JBSFGJ010000291.1:0-11886 GCF_053596515.1 Nonomuraea sp. NPDC001684 | reverse complement strand
CCCGCCTGCCGGGTTGCCGCGGCGCAGGAACCCGGTCATCGCGCCGATCGCGGCGCCGACCTGGTCGCGCCGGATGCGCGCGTGCACGAGCCCGATCGTCTCCGGGCGCGGCACCAGCGAGACGGCCATGGCGGTGACGACGCCCAGGTTGTGCTGGACGAACGCGGCCGTCAGGTCGGGCCCGGCGACCCGGCCGTGGTAGACGCCGGTGGGGTCGAGCCCGCCGGTGGTGATCACGCTGCCGTCGGCGAGCACGGCCTCGATGCCGGCCACGTCCTGGACCCGGGAGCGGAAGCAGCCGTCGCCGCGTTCGAGGGCGTTGCCGATGACCGAGGTGTCGGCGCAGGAGGCGGTGACGTTGAGCATCCACGGCGTGTCCCGCAGCGCCTCGGCGAGCTGGGCCTGGGTCACGCCGGGCTCGATGACGGCGTAGCCGGCCTCCAGGTCGAGGCCGCGGATGCGGTTCATCCGGCTGAGGTCGACGACGACGTTGTCCTCGGTGACCGGCAGCGCGGAGCCCATGCCCCAGTTCCTGCCGGTGCTGACCGGGTAGAGGCGGCTCTTGCTCACCATGGCCCGGCGGACGAGGGCGCGTACCTCGTCCAGGGTGTGCGGGGTCTCGGTGCCCGCCAGCGAACGCGGTCGGTGGGCGCCCACGTCACGCGGCCGCAGATCCACTCGCGATAGTCCCTGCATGGCTCTCCTCGGGGGATGCGAAATCACGTCAGGCGGTGTGCTGGAGGAGGTCGTCGATGGAGCCGATGGCCTGGGTGGACATCTCCCTGATCTCACGCAGCCGCTGCTCGGTGAACGCCTCGTAGGGCGCGGGCGGGACGGCGGCGGGGGCGGGGGCGGGGGCGGGGAAGTCGAGTGAGCCGCGCGGGGCGGCCTGTGCGGGCACGTCGTGCGGGCCGTAGGGGTGGCGGCGGGCGCGGGTGCGTCCGGTGTCGGACGACTCGTGCCGGACGAGCGCGGGCAGATGCGGTGGGGTTCGCATGACGGGAGCTCTCCTACAGGGTTCGTACGGGTTGTGCGTGCTGCCGCCCGTGGAGCGGCACGTGGGTCGTCACGTGCTCTCCTGGTGGCCGGAGCGGGGGATGACGGCCGTGGGGGTCGCCCTCGGCACGCCGTGGTTGATGACGCTGGCGGCGATCCGGCGCTCGGTCAGCCCCATGTGCGGACGGGGCGCGCCGGCCGGACGCACGGCGGCCGTGCCGCGGATGATCGAGCTGGCGTGCACCCACCGGCGGGTCTCGGCCAGCACCTCGCGCTGCGCCCTGGGCAGGTCGCCGTGGGCGGCGTAGTGCTCGCAGACGGACCACGCGAGGGCGCGGGCCATGATCAGGTGCTCTTCGCAGGCCGCGGCCACCTTCGACTCCAGCCCGACCACCTGGGCCAGGAGCAGTTGCAGGTGGGACAGGCCGGAGCTGCGGTCGAACCCGTCGAGCTCGGCCAGCCGGGCCGGCCAGCGCAGCCGCCGCTCGACGGCGGCGCGGGTCGCGGCGGCGACGTCGGCCGCGGTGCGGCCCCGCGGGTCCTCGCCCTCCAGTTGCACGGCCCGCTGCGCGGTGTGCTCGAAGTCGGACAGCCGCTTCAGCCCGCTCTGCAGCAGCCTGATGCGGTTGTGCAGGCAGGCGGCGCTCCAGCCGAGCACCAGCAGCCGGTCGCTGTCGGCCTCGCAGTGCCAGCCGACGAGGCTGACCTCGCGGGCCATGCGGTGGTGGAGCACCCATGCCTCGCGCGGGTCGACGTGGACGGGGGCGTCGATCCACACCTGCAGGCCGCCGGGAGGCAGCTCGCCGACGCCGACCTCGACCCCTTCGGGGGCCACCCTGGCGCAGATGCGCTGGACGACCTTCTGCTGCGCCGCCGTCTCCGGCGCCACCGGCGCCGGGTCCGCCGCCCAGACCGGCGGCACGCGCTCGGGGGCGACTCGCGCCCTGGGCTCGATGCTCATCTGAGGCCACCTCCAGACCCGAAGGTCCCTCCTACGTAAATTGACACTTAATCCTGCAGCTCTGATCCTCGGGTCGCAGCACGTCGCTGTCAACTGACACTTAACGAATACCTATCGGACGCACGGTTGGCAACCCTGGGACGCAGGTGAAACAAGGGGCCGGAGGGGGCAGAGACAAGGCATGGCCTCGCCCGTCGCGAGGCGGCCGCCCGCGAGCGGCCACGAGAGGAAGGAGTCCCCGGTGGCGATGCCCAGAGCCGCGCTGGCGGCGGTGTTCCTGGCCGCCGGGCTGCCCGCGGCCCATGGGGTCACGCACGCCGGCGAGACGTTCTGCCGTATGCCGGAGTTCACCGGCAAGTCGGTTCCGGAGGGGCCTTACCTGATCGACACTGATGTCTCACCGCGGTGGATTTACCCGTACCCGACGCCCGCCGAGCGCGAGCCGTCGTCGGAGCAGCGGCTCGACTTCGCCGGGTTCCCGAGCGTGGCGGCGCTGGACACGGTGGGCCGCGACGGCGCTCCGGCCAGGAAGCTCCTGGTCACCTACGCCACCAACGTGGACAAGGTCGTCACCCTCTCCAGCGAGTCGGCGACCTCCGACGACGGCGGCGTCACGTTCGGCCCGAGCAACCGCACGCCGCTGCGGGAGGCGCCGATCGAGCTGCGCGACGGCCGGCTGCTGGCCCTGGAGTACTACCTGCGGCGCTCCGGACCGGGCACCGCCAAGCTGGGCGTGCTGTCCTCCACCTCCGCGCACGACGAGAGCTGGGTGCGCTGGGAGGCCACGGTCTCCTCGCCGGACGCCGGCGCCTCCGGCGGGGCCGCGCACGGCCTGCCGATCCAGCTCGCCGACGGCACGATCCTGTTCACGGCCTACATCCGCCAGGGCGACACCGAGGCCTACCAGGCGGAGGTGTTCGCCAGCGACGACGGCGGCCGCACGTTCGCCAGGCGCGGCGTGATCGCCCCGCCCCAAGGGCCGTTCGTCTACAACGAGACCGCCCTGGCCCAGACGCTCGACGGCTCCCTGCTGGCGGTGCTGCGCAGGGACGGCGAGCCGCCCTCCACGCTGCACCAGAGCCGCTCCTCCGACGGCGGCCGCACCTGGTCGCCGGTCCGGCCGCTGCGCATCGACGGCCAGGACTGCCTGGTGCGCGGCGTGGCGCCGCGGCTGCTGCTGATGCCGGACGGCGTGCTCGTGCTCAGCGCCGGGCGTCCGCACAACTGGCTGGCGATCGCCCCCGACGGGATCGGCGAGGAGTGGCGGCAGCAGACGGTGACGTACCGCAACAGCGACGGCGTGCGGGACGTGCACGGCTCCTCGGGCTACACCGCCGTGGCCGCGGTCGGCCCGCACCGGCTGATCCAGGTGTTCGACAACTGCAAGCTGCCCGGCGTGCGCCCCGACGGGCTGCTCAACGAGACGGCCTGCCCGGCCCACGGCAAGTTCGAGAACGGCGGCTGGTACGCGATCAAGCGCCGCCTGTTCACCGTCACGCCCCCCGGCCCCGACCTGCTCGACCTGGCCGCCCTGTACCGCCGCGGCGCGCTCAAGGTCGAGACCGACATGCGCTGGACCCGTCCCGGTCGGCCGCGCACCGGCCCGGCGGGCGCCTTCGACGGCAGCACCGACTACTGGTCCGGCGCCGTCGCCGCCGGCCCCGGCCGGTACGTCCTGCACCTCGACCGCCCATACGCGATCAACCGGATCGGCCTCGCTCTGCGCCCCGGGCACGCGGCCGGCGCCCGCGTGTACGTCTCCGCCGACGGCCGCTCCTGGGGCGAGCCCGTCGTCACCGTCGAGGACCGGACCGACTACGCCATGCGCTACCACACGGTGGCCCGCACCGGCGCGCACGTCATGGTCGTCACCGAGCCGACGGACGACTGCGACGCCGAGATCGGCGACTCCTGCAGCATGCTCAGCGAACTCGAACTCTACGGACGCTGAACCCGGCCGGAATATGCGGGTTATCAGGCGGGCCGAAATGGCGCGAGCCTACGGAATGTGACGCCCGGACCCGGCGGGCTTTTCGGGACCGGAGTTTTCCCGGCCGGGCGGAAACGCGTGGCTCGATTACTGTGACTTCCGTTCCTCTCTGCCCGCCTTCCGGCCTGCCGCGGTGACGAATGGCCGGACCGATGTTCCGGAGAGCCGATAAATTGCCGCCCCACTCCCCCGGCGCCGAGGCGTCGCCGTGCGCCTGATCCCCTCCCGCCCCTTCGACAGCGCCGCCGTGTGCGGCGTGACGGGCACCGTCGCGCTGCTGTGCGCCGCCGAGGCGGCCGGCCGCCTCGGGCTCGTCTCCCAGCTGGAGCTGCCGCTCGCCTCGGCGGTCCTGGCCACCGCCGCCGGGCTCGCCGCCGACCCCGCCTTCCTGGCCGACGTGCTGGCCACCTGCGGCGCGTGGGCGCTCGGACTGCTGACCGCCGTGGCGGTGGCCGTGCCCGCCGGGCTGCTGCTGGGCAGCCTGCCGCCGGTCGAGCGGGCCCTGCGTCCCGTGCTGGAGTTCCTGCGGCCCATCCCCTCGGTGGCGCTCATCCCGCTGGCCGCGTTCGTCTTCACCGGCCGCCTGGAGACGGAGGTCGCGATGATCGTGTACGCCGCGACCTGGCCCGTCCTGCTCAACACCATGTACGGGCTGCGCGAGGTCGACCCGCTGGCCAAGGAGACGATGCGGGCCTTCGGCTTCGGCCCGCCGGCCGTCCTGTGGCGGGTCAGCCTGCCGAGCGCGGCCCCCTTCGTGGCGACCGGCGTGCGGGTGGCCGCGGCCATCGCCCTGATCCTGGCCGTCAGCACCGAGCTGCTGGCCGGCACCAGCGGCATCGGCCACTTCATCATCGTGGCCGAGAGCAGCCCGGACGGCCTGCGGCTGACCATCGCCGCCACCCTGTGGGCCGGCGCGCTCGGCCTGCTCACCAACGCCCTGCTCGCCCACGCCTTCCGGCGGCTGCTGCGCTGGCACACGACGCTGACGGGAGCGGCACGATGATCAGATCCGTGGCGCGGCTGTGGGCCGTGCCCGTCGTCGTGGCCGTCTGGGAGCCGGCCACCAGGGCGGCGGGCAACCCCTACTTCCCGCCGCCGTCCACGATCGCGCTGCGCCTGCGCGAGCTGTGGATCAGCCGGACGGCCCTGGACGACCTCTCCCACAGCCTGGGCCGGCTGCTGACCGGCTGGGTGCTGGCCGGGGTGGTGGGCGTGGCGGCCGGGGTCGCCATGGGCCGCTCGCCGCTGCTGTCGAGGTTCGTGGACCCGGCGGTGCAGTTCTGCCGGGCGCTGCCGCCGCCCGCGCTGCTGCCGGTGTTCCTGGCGCTGTTCTCGACCGGCACCCTCATGCAGGTCATGACCATCGCGTGCGGCATCGTCTGGCCGGTGCTGGTCAACGCCGCCGACGGCGCCCGCGACGTGGACCGGCTGCACCTGGACACCGCGCGGGTCTTCAGGCTGTCGGCCGGGCAGCGCCTGCTGCGCGTCGTGCTGCCCTCGGCGGCCCCGAAGATCCTCGCCGGGCTGCGGCTCAGCCTGTCGCTCGCGCTGATCCTCATGGTGATCGCCGAATTCTTCGCCACCGACGGCGTCGGTTTCCGATTGCGCGCCGCCCAGCGTTCCTTCGACCTGCCGGGCATGTGGGCGGCCGTCACCGTGCTCGGGGTTCTGGGTTATCTGCTCAATCAGGTTTTCCTGATTCTGGAACGCCGGTTGGTGGCGCATTACGGCGCGACCGAATAAAGCCGCCCGGGAATGCGGGGGATTGCCGGACGGCTGTTCTTTTTCCCCGGCACGCTTTGTTCGCGAACTCAACTCTCTGGGAGCGTTTTCATGCGTCTGTTACTCGCGGCGGTCGCCCTCGCCCTGGCGATGACCGGGTGCGGCGGGGCGGACCCCCGGCCGTCGTCCGGCGGGCCGGAGAAGGCCGTGCTGAACCTCGGCATGCTGGCCCTTCCCGAGGTCGCGCCCGTCCAGATCGCCACCGACAAGGGGTTCTTCGCGGCGGAGGGGCTGACCGTCAAGCCCGTCGTGATCCAGGGCGGGGCCGCCGCGATGCCCGACCTGATCAGCGGCAAGCTCGACGTCCTGCACAGCAACTACGTCTCGGCGATCCTGGCCGCCGCGCGCGGCGTGGGCCGGTTGAAGGTCGTCGGCGACGCCTACGCGGCCAAGCCCGGCAACTTCGTCCTGATGACGAGGAAGGACTCGCCCGTCACGAAGCTGGCCGACCTCAAGGGCAGGAAGGTCGGCGTCAACACCCTCGGCAACGTCGCCACCCTGGCCGTGAGCGCGCTGCTCAAGCCCGCCGGCGTGGCGCCCGCCGACATCACCTTCGTCGAACGGCCCTTCCCGCAGATGGCCGGCGCCCTGGCCAACGGCGACGTGGACGCCGCCGTGCTGCCCGAGCCGTTCTGGCAGACCGCGGCCGCCACCAGCGGGGCCCGCAGCCTGTCGGACCTGTTCACCGGCGCGACCGCCGACTTCCCGATGGCGGGCTACCTGACCACCGAGGGCTTCGCGGCCGACAATCCGCGCACGGTGGCCGCCTTCCAGCGCGGCCTGCGCAAGGCGGTGGACCTGGCCATCGCCGACCCGGCCCAGGCCAAGGCCGCGCTGCTCAAGTACACGAAGATCGACAAGGCGACGGCCGACCTGACCTTCGTCACCCGGCGCGGGCAGCGCATCTGGACCGAGCCGCGCGGCCGGGCCGCGGGCCACGCCTGGCCCCAGTACTCGATCCACCGCGGCCGGCTGCAGCTCCTGCTCCTCGACGCCGTACGCGAGCGGCTCGGCCCGGACGCCGTGGTGACCGGTTCCCCCGTCACCGGGCTCGACCACGACGCCGACCTGCTCGTCGGCGCCGACGGCATCCGCTCCGGCGTCAGGGCCGCGCTGTTCCCCGGCGAGGGCGAGCCGCTGTGGGGCGGTCACGTGCTGTGGCGCGGCACGTCCCGGGCGCGGCCGTTCCTCACCGGCCGATCCATGATCATGGCGGGCGACGGCGCCCAGAAGATCGTCATCTATCCGATCGCGCCGCCGGACCCCGACGGCACGCAGCTCGTCAACTGGGCCATCCAGCACCGGGCCCCTGAGACCGTCCCCCGGGGCGACTGGAACCGGGAGGTGGAGATCGGCAAGTTCCTGCACCACGTGGCCGACGTGCGCTCCGACGCCCTCGACATCCCCGGCCTCATCGCCTCGGCGGACAAGGCGTACGAGTACCCGCTGGTGGACCGGGACCCGCTGCCGTACTGGTCGTCGGGGACGGTGACGCTGATGGGCGACGCCGCGCACCCGATGTACCCGACCGGGTCCAACGGCGGCACGCAGGCCGTCATCGACGCCCGCGTGCTGGCCCACGCGCTGGCCACCGGCCAGGGCCTGGAGTTCTACGAGAGCCGGCGGCGGCCGGTCACCAACCGGATCGTGCTGGCCAACCGCGAGGACGGGCCCGAGGTCGTCCTGCGGATGGCGCACGAACGCGCCCCCGACGGGTTCGCCGACATCGAGGAGGTCATCCCCAGGGACACGCTGGAGAAGATCTCGCTGCACTACAAGCAGCTCGCGGGCTTCGAGCCGGCCACCCTGAACGCCCGCCCCAGCTGGTCGGTCCCCCCGGACACCGGCCAGGGGTCTGTTTCCCTGAACGCCGGCCAGGAGTCGGTTCCCCTGAACGCCGGTCAGGCCGAGAGCTCGCCCTGACCGCGGGACGTGTTCTGGAGGTGGGTGTGGTGAGGCGGGGGCGCGTGGGCGCCCCCGCGTGGGACCGGGCGCGGCCTCCTACCGCTTGGGCGGGAGGTCGTCCCCACGGTTGCGGTTGCGGGTGTGCTCGCGCGCCTCGCTGTCCTCGTCGACCTCCAGGTGTTCCCTCCTGACCTGGCCCTCGACGGTCTCCTCGTGCTCGACGCGCTCCCTGTGCACGCGGATGTGCTCGACCGGCCTGGTCTCCTTGCCGATCACCGGCCGCTCCTCGTGCAGGGTGATCTGCTGCTCGTCCTCGCCGATCTCGTACGTGCCGGGCTCGCCGTCCCTGATGGGCTCGCGCTCGATCACGACCTCCTCGTGCGCGAGCGGCACCCGCTCCTGGACGTTCTCGGTCTCGACGTACTTACGCAGCCGGACGTGCCCGCTCTCGCGGCTCTCCTTGCCGATGTGGAGCTGCTCCTCCGACGCGGTCATGTCCATGTCGCGGTCGCCGACGTCCCGGCCGCGCATCCGGCCCGGCTGCCCCGGCTGGCCCGTCGCGCCTGTCCGGCCGGTCGGCGGCTGGCCGGTCATGCCGCGTTCCCCGGTCGTCCGCGGCTCTCCGGCGGGCCGCTGGGCCTGCCGCTCCCCCGCGGCGGGCGAGCGCTGGGACGGGATGGTGGACGGCTGCATCCCGTAGTACCGGTAGAGCTCGGCCTCCTCCTCCAGCGACAGGCGGCCGTCCACGTCGATGTTGGGCGCGCCCTTGATCATCTCCTTGTCGAAGGGGACCCTGATCTCGTCCCCGGAACGGCGGGCGTTGGCCAGCGGCACGAAGGTCTGCTTCATGCCGAAGAACCCCGTGCGCACGGTCACCCACTCCGGCTCGCCGGTGCGGTCACTGAGGTAGACCTGGCCCACCTTGCCGATCGACTGTCCGTCCGACCCGATCACATGGCACTCGAGCAGGCTCCGGATCTCTGTTTGCATAGCCACGACGATCCCCCCGATTGTTCGTCCTGGTTCAAAAAGGACAAATACCCCAGAGAGTCGCATTTGCACACACGGGTCGGCCAGTCTTTGCCATGGATCGGCCTACGGCGGAGGCACGCCGCGGCCCTGCCGGGAGCCCTCGTAGGCGGCCCGCCGCAGCCTGGCCGTCCATCCGGCCGGGCACAGGCAGGGGGCGCTGTTGAGCACGGGGTCGAAGGTCAGGTCCGCGCCGGGCAGCGCGGTGTGCAGGCGCAGGCGGGCCAGGTAGCGACCGCCCGCCCACAGGTGGAACAGCAGCGGGCCGCGGGCCAGCGCGCCGGGCAGCAGCGCGGGATCGGCGGGCACGCGCTCACCCTCGGGCCGGGCGACCAGCCGGTACCGGCCGGTTCCGTACACGTACGCCGTGAGGCTGGAGTACGACCCCGACGTGAAGGTGCGGCGCGGCACCGGCACAGGGCCCGCGCCGGTGGACAGCAACAGGTCCACCCCGTTGGGCAGGCGCACGGCCAGCCCCAGCACGTCGGGCAGCCGGCCCGGCAGGGACAGCCCCTTGGACAGCCGGGCCCGCACCTCGTGCTCGCCCGGCTCCCCCAGCGGCGCCGCCTCGACCGTCAGCGTGCCCGCCAGGAGCAGCCCGCGCCGGTGCAGCGCGCGGCCGCGCCGGAGCCCGGCCAGCACGCGCGCCGCGGCGCGGGCGAAGGAGTCGAGCGCGGCCGGAGGGCCCGTGCCGCCGGGCATCGCGGACGCCCTCGTCAGTAGTCCTCCTGCGCCTTCTTCAGCGCCTTGAGGTGCTCCTGCAGCGTCGGGGACGCGGACTTGGCCAGCGCCACCACCGCCGGCGAGGAGCCCTTGGAGATCTCCTCCTTGGTGGCCTCGATCGCCGTCTTGTGGGCCTTGACCATGCCGACGACGAACTCCTTGTCGAACTCCTTGCCCTTGGCGTCCTGCAGGCGCTTGGCCATGGCGGCCTGGGCGGAGGTCGGCGCGGCGGGAAGCTGGATGGCGAGCTGGCTCGCGGTCTCGGTCACCTTCTTGTCGAACTGGGTGTGGTCGTCGACGAGCATCCGGCCGATCGACTTGATCTGGTCGGTGGCGCCCTTCTTCTCGGCCAGCCGGCCCGCCTCGATCTCGGCCAGGTTCCCCTGGTGGATGGTCGCCATCCAGGTCCTGTCCTGCTCGGACGGCTGAGCGTCGGTCCGCGGCGCCAGCCCCGCGGTGTTGGTGGTGGCGCTTTCGCCGCACCCGGACAGGGCGACGACGGCCGCGGCGGCCAGCAGCATGGTCAGACGAGTACGCATGAGGTTTCCTATGACATGGTGACACTTCTCCGACACAGAGAGTAACCATGCGCTCGCGACTTCCCCCTCAGGCGCGCCGCGTCGCACCCCTGGCTGCCGGGTGTCGCGGGCCGCCGCCGTGAGCCGTCATCATGTTGACGGACGAGACGCGGTCGGACCTGACCGCCGAGAGCGCGAGGAGAAGGATGACGCCACCGGCCCGATCACCGGAGCAGCGCAAGCGGGACACGCTCGACCGGCTCGAACACGACGTCGACGCCTGGGTGGCCACGGCGGGCGACGGCGGCCCGTACATGACGCCGCTGTCGTTCCTGTGGGACGGGCACCGGCTGCTGCTGTCCACCGCCGACGCCACGCCCACCGCCCGCAACCTGCTCGACGGCGGCACCGTCCGCCTCGGCCTGGGCCTGACCAGGGACGTCGTCCTCATCCACGGCACCGTGACCGCGCAGCCGGCCGCCACGATCCCCGGCGACATCGGGGACGCGTTCGCGGTGAAGACCGGGTTCGACCCGCGGGTGTCGCGCGGCCCGTACACGTACTTCTGGGTCACGCCGGTGCTGGTGCAGGCGTGGCGCGAGGTGAACGAGCTCGCCGGGCGCGACCTGATGCTCGACGGGAAGTGGACCGTCTAACCGAACCCCAGCACCAGCGTGGTGTGCCGCTTCACGATGACGAACTCCTGTCCCGCCCCCTGGGCGGCACTCTCTGAGGTGCGGCTTTCTGACGTGGGCCTCTCTGGGGCGGCGCTTTCTGGGGCGGGGGTCCGTCGCCCGGTCGGATCGGCGGCGTCGGGGTTTTCTCGTCCGGGCGGACCTGGGGCGCGGGTGGCGCGGCACGGCGAGCAGCGCGTCCGCCACGTCGTCGGCGATCTCCTGGCGCTCGCGCAGGTCCGCGACCATGGCGTGCCTGAGCCGGACGGCATCCACGCCGCGATTGTCCACCGGCCGGGAATTCACGGTAAAGAAAACGCCAAGAAGGGTTGGGCTCCGGGATGGGGGGAATGGCAGGCAACTTCTGTACGTCGACCGTTTGGAGGAGCCGTAGTGCTCACCCTGACAGCCAACGCAGCCCAGGCGATCCGCGACCTGACCGCGTCCGCGCCGGAACCCGCCCAGGGCGGGATCCGCATCTCGTCGCAGGGCGAGGGCGCGAACTCGCTCACCCTCTCCCTGGCCACGGCCCCTGAGCCGGCCGACGAGGTGGTGGAGACCGAGGGCGCGCGGGTCTATCTCGATCCCGTGGCCGCGACCGTGCTGGACGACAAGTCCCTCGACGCCGGGGCCGACGCGCAGGGGAGTGTGTCGTTCATGGTGACCCCGCAGGCGGTGTGACGGGCAGCCGCCGTACCGGTGCTCACGCCGGTACGGCGGCCCCGCACCCGGGTCAGCCGGCCAGGAGCTTGTGCAGGTAGCGGACCTGCTCCTCGGTCTGGTAGCCCGACCCGCCCTCGTGCCCGTTCCAGGGCCAGACGGTGATCTCCTTCGGTCCCTGCCAGTGGTTGTAGGCGGCGAAGACCGTGGAGGGCGGGCAGACGTAGTCCATGAGCGCGACCGAGTACAGCACGGGCACCCGGCCGCGGGCGGCGAAGTTGACGCCGTCGAAGTACGACAGCGTGCGGAACACCTGGTCGGCGCCGTCCCGGCGGGAGGCCAGGAAGCGCACCACCTCCTGGTACGGGTCCCGGTCGGTGATCTCCAGCGCCCGCCGGAAGTGCGTCAGGAACGGCACGTCCACCAGCGCGGCCCGCACCGACGGGCGCAACGCCGCCGTGGCCTGCGCGATCGCGCCGCCCTGGCTGCCGCCCGAGACCACGATGCGCCCGGCGTCCACCGCCGGATGGGCCGCGGCCACGTCGACCGCCCTGGCCGCGTCGGTGAACACGCGCCGGTAGTAGTAGTCCTCGGGGTCGAGGCGGAGGCCGAGCCGTGGCACGGGCTGCCGTTCTCCACGACGTTGCG
>NZ_JBSFGJ010000290.1:0-12007 GCF_053596515.1 Nonomuraea sp. NPDC001684 | reverse complement strand
CCCGGTGCGGTCGGCCCTGCCCCAGATCCCGAGCAGGTCGTCGGCGCATTGGAAGGCGACGCCCAGATGGCGGCCGAACCGATCCAGCTCCTCCGCCTGGCGTGCGGACGCGCCGCCGAGCAGGGCTCCGACGGCACAGGCCGCCCCCAGCAGCGCCCCGGTCTTGCCCTCGGCCATCGCCCGGTACTCCTCGACGGTGATCGAGTCGCGGCTCTCGAAGGCCACGTCCTGGCTCTGGCCGCGCATCAGGTCGGCCAGCGTGCGGATCATCACCTCGATCGCGGCCGGCTCGCCGGTCTCGGCCAGCACTTCGAGCGCCAGCGCCCACAGCGCGTCTCCGGCCAGCACGGCCCGGCCCACGCCGAAGCGCACCCACGCCGCCGGACGGTGCCGGCGCGTGCGATCGTCGTCGATCACGTCGTCGTGCAGCAGCGAGAAGTTGTGCACCAGCTCCACCGCCACCGCGCCGGCGACCGCCTGCCGCGCGTCGCCGCCCGCCGCACGGGCTCCGGCCAGCGCGAGCGACGGCCGCAGCGACTTGCCGCCCGCGGCGGCGGAGCCCCGCGACCAGCCGAAGTGGTACTCCGCCACCTGCCGTACGGGGTCGGGCAGGGTTTCGACCGCCTGGCGCAGGGCCGGCCGCACCAGCTCCTCGACGTCGCGGGCCAGGGTCAGGCCGGGCGACGTCAGGCTGAAGGCCGGGCCGGGCGCGGCGTCGTGCCTTCGCGGGGGGATCGGCGCGCGGCCGTCCGGTCGTTCCGACGACAGTGTCTTTCCAAACTCAGGCGACATCTCGGTCTCCTCAAGGGGGCCCGCCGGGACGCGGCCAAGCCTCATCCGCGCTCCTTGAGATCGGCTGGCGGGGACGCGCCGCTCACCGATCCCCCGGGCGCGGGAGGCCACTGGTCATCCGCAGGTGTTCACAACCGGGCCGCAGGGACGCCGGGGAGCCTGGCCGGGCGGCGAGCCCCTGCTCGCTCCATGAACCCCACCCGAGGAGACGAAGCCATGAGAACCTCCCCCGAACGGGTCCCGCCCGGCCGCCGGGCCGGCCTGCGCAGGTCAGGGGTGTGACCGGCATGGACCTCTACGACGTCCAGGACGTCCTGCGCTCCATCGACGCGCATCCCGTGCCGGTGCTCCTCGCGGGGGCGGTCGCCAACACCGGCGCGTACATCATGTACCTCGAAGGCATCCGGCTGGGGTTCAGGCAGCGCACGTACGCGATCCCGGTGTTCGCCAACATGTACTTCTTCGCCCACGACGTGGTGTTCGTCGGGCTCTTCGCGCACTGGTTCTCCGAGATCGACCATTGGCTGTTCAAGCTGTTCTGGGGCGCTCTGCTGGTGTTCGCCGTGCTGGAGTGCGTCGTCCACTACCAGACGATCAGGTTCGGGCGTCGCGAGCTGTCGCCGGGTCTCAGCCCACGGCAGTACGTCGCGGGCTACGTGGCCGTGCAGGCGGCGGTCGTCGTCCTGTTCTGGTTCCTCTACAGCAACCTCGGCGACCCGCTGTTCCTGGTGACCTTCTCCACCACGATCGTGGTCGCCGTCGCCTGGTACATCCCGCTGCTGCTCAGGCGCGGCGGCCGCGAGGGGCAGTCGCTCCTGCTCGCGAGCGGCCTGGTGCTGCTGAACGGCTACTTCCTGCTGTTCCTGCCCCAGCTGTCGGACGCCTTCAGAACCCCCGTCCACTACGTCACCGGCGCGACCGTGGCCGTGGTGACCCTGGTCTACCCGTGGCTGCTCACGCGGTACCCGGTCGCTGCCACAGGCCGACCATCTCGGCGTACAGGGGCGACCGGGTCATCAGCTCCTCGTGGGAGCCGGTGAGCACGGCGGTGCCGTCCATCAGCACGATCCGCCGCGCCCTTCGCGCGGAGCTGATCCGATGCGCGATCACGACGAGGGTGCCGGGCCTGGCGGCGAACGCCAGCTCGGCCCTCGCCTCGGCGGCCGGGTCCAGGTGGCACGTCGCCTCGTCGAGGACGACCAGGCGGGCCGGGGAGGCGTACGTCCGGGCCAGGGCGACTAGCTGCCGCTCACCGGCCGACAGCGTGGACGGCTCGTCGATCACGGCGTCCAGGCCGCCGAGGCGTTCGACGAGCGGCCCGGCCCCCACCTGGTCGGCCGCCTCGCGCAGGCTCTCGTCCTCGGCACGGGTGCGGCAGAGGTAGGCGAGGTTCTCCCGGACCGTCCCGGCGAACACGTACGCCTCCTGCGGCACGAGCGCCGTCATGGCCCGCGCCTCGTGCTCGGCGATCGACGGCAGAGGCACGCCGCCGAGCCGGATCCCGCCTCCGGTGGGCTGCCGGAGCCCGGTGAGCAGCATGGACAGCGTGGACTTGCCGATGCCGCTGGGGCCCACGACGGTCAGGTGCTCGCCTTCACGGATCGTAAGGTCGAGGTCGCGTACGACGGGGGTCGCCTGCGGCGCGTAGGCGAAGCTCAGCCGCTCCGCCCGTAACTCGTGACCGCTCGGGGAGAGATGCCCGCCGGGCGGGACCGGGACGGCCGGGACGTCGATGGTCTCGGCGATCCGGCGTGCCGCGACGGCGAGCGCCACGCCCCAGCCCCCCACCGTGCTGACCAGCGCGCGCAGGGCGGGATCCAGCCCGGTGGCCAGGTAGGTGACGGCTCCGACGACCTCCCCGGCGCTGAGCCGGCCGTCCTGGATCAGCGGCCGGGCGACGGCCAGCAGGCCGAGCAGCGGGAGGTGCGCGCCGACGGCGACGACGAGACGCCGGCCGAACACCGCCCGCGCGAGCGCCCTGGTGGCCGTCGCCTGGGCGGTGACCGCCGGTTCCAAGGTCGCGTACGCCTGGCTCCCGGCCCCGCAGGCGGCGACGTCGCGCAGGCCGGTGAGGATCGGGGTGGCCTGGGCGGTGAGCGCCTCGTCGGCGAGGATCAGCTCGCGCTGGCGGGCCATGAGCACCCGGAGCAGCCTCGCGAACACGGCCAGCGCCACGAGCACGGGCCCGGCGGCGATGGCCGCGACCAGCGGCGAGAGCGCCAGCAGCCCGCCCAGCGCGGCGACCAGGGCGATGCCCAGCGAGCGGCTGCTGCGCAGCAGCGCGGACACCAGGTTCCGCAGCATGTCCACCTGCTCGGTGAGCCGGGTGGCGGCGGCCGGGTCGGGGCGTTCGGCCGTACGGGCGGCGCGGGTGACGGCGGCGGTGACCACGGCGCGCACGAGGTCGTCGCGCAGCGGCTCCACGACGGCGGCCAGGTGCGGGAACATCAGCCGGGTGGCCACGGCCCTGCCCAGCATGGCGATGCCGAGAAGGGCGAGCCAGGTCAGGCCCCTGGCCGGGTCGCCGATCAGGAAGCCCTGGTCGATGGCGAGGGCGATGAGCAGCCCGGACAGCCAGGCCGGGCCGGCTTCGACCAGGGCCCAGGCCATCGCCATGGCGAGCGGCCGCCTGCGGCGGCGCAGCAGGGTGAGCAGGAGTTCGCGTCCGCTCGTGGTGGACGCGTCCTGCGCCGGGGCGGGCCGGCGGGGGCCCGCCTGCGGGGGGCGGGTCAAGGACGGGCCTGCCACTGGTTCTCCTTCCCGGCCGCCCCACCGCTGATCGCCCGGGCGCCGGCTGGTTCGGTGCGGTCCGATGGGGTGTCCGATGGTTCGGTGTCCGATGGTTCGGTGTCCGATGCGAAGAGGGCGCGGTAGGCGGGGTCGTGCCAGAGGGTCTGGTGGGTGCCCTGGGCGCGGATCCGGCCGCCGTCGAGCCAGACGACCCGGTCAGCCCGGCCCGCGGTGGTGGCGCGATGGGCGACGACGAGCCGGGTGGACCCGTGCATGCCCGTCACCAGCGTGCGGGTCACCTGCGCCTCGGTCACGGTGTCGAGACTGGAGGTGGCGTCGTCCAGGATGGTCAGGCGGGGGCGCCGTACGAGTGCGCGTGCCAGGCCCAGGCGTTGGAGCTCGCCGCCGGACAGCGGCGCGGCGTCGGCGGGCGTCCGGTAGCCGTCCGGGAGGCGGAGGACGACGTCGTCGATGTGCGCGGCCCGCGCGGCCCGCCGGACGGCCTCCCGGTCGATCCCCGGGACGCCGTAGCCGATCGCGGAGGCGAGGTCGCCGCCGAGGAGCACGGGACGCTCGAAGGCGTAGGCGACCGCCTCCCGCAACGCGTCCGCGTGGACGGCGGCGAGGTCGTGCCCGTCGAGCAGCACCGTTCCCCGGTCGGGGTCCATCAGCCGCCCGGCCAGCAGCGCCAGCGTGGTCTTGCCGGCCCCGGACCGCCCGACGACGGCGGTCAGCGCTCCGGCGGGGATCTCCAGGTCGACGCCGTCGAGGAGGACGGCGTCCGCGCGGGTGACGGTGACGCCGCGGAACGACACCGCCCCGGGACCGGCGGGCAACGGACGGGTTCCGGGGGCCGGGGACGACAACGCCAGCACCTCCGCCACCCGCCGCGCCGCGGACCGGGCGTTGGCCAGCCCCATCAGCCCGTCGACCTGGCCGAGGAGTCCCAGGCCGAGTGCGGTGTAACCGGCCACGGACAGCAGCTGTCCCGGCTCCAGCCGGCCGTCCAGGAGACCCAGCCCGGCCACCGCCAGGACCAGCACCTCCACCAGCGGCAGCAGCAGTGTGAGCTGCAACACGCTGCGCGCCTGGGCCCGCCACAGCCCGTGCCCGGCCTCCGACAGGTCCGCCATCGGCGCGAGCACCCGGGTGATCTCGCGGTCGGCGGTCCCCGACGCCCGGATCGTACGGATGCCGGCCAGCGCGTCGGTGAGCCGCGCGGCGAGCCGGCCCTGAGCCTCCTGGTAGCGGCCGTGCAGCCCGGAGACGCGGGCCACGAACAGTCGCATGATGATCGCCGCGACCGGCACGGCGGCCACGAAGGCGGCGCCCGTCCGCCAGTCGGTCACCAGCAGCGCGACGATCCCGCCGGCCGAGGTGAGCACCCCCGTCGCCATGGACAGCAGCGTCAGCGGGACGGAGGCCACGGTGGCGGTGTTGTTCACCAGGCGGTTGGCCAGTTCGCCGACGGGATGGGCCCGGGTCCCCGCGACTCCGAGCGTCAGGACGTGGGCGACGAGCCGCACGCGCAGGGCTGACGTGGCGGACGCGGCGCAGGCCGCCCCCGCCAGCGCCACCACGAGATCGGCGCACACCGTGGCCGCCAGGACGAACGCCGTCAGCCAGGCGGCCCGGCCGCCCTCACCGGCGAGAACACCGTCCACGGCGGCGGCGAGCACGGCGGGCGTGGCCAGCGCGGTGGCCGAGCACACGAGGGCGGCCGACGCCGTCACCGCCAGCGGCCCCCACGCCCCGCGCGCCGTGGACCTCAGAAGCCGGTCGGCGTGCCTGTACGTCGCCTGATGCTGCGGCACGCCCGGTACCTGATCCGACATCGTCTCCTTCTCGGACGTCTTTCGTGTCGTGGTCGGTTCGTTCGCGGCCCTCAGCGCTCACCTGGGAGGCCGCCGATGTGCGGTGAGGCCCGGGACAGGCGCCCCGGGCCTCACCTCATTCAGCTGTCCATCCGGTCATCACCCGGAACGCCGTGGGCGTCCGGACGGCTCAGTACCAGCCGCCGGTGGTGGTGACGGTCTGGGTGTTGATGCTGGACCCACCGCAGTTGACGCTCACGTCAAAGCAGGTCATGTCGCAGTACATGAGGCCGGCCTCGTCGGCGGTCGGCAGCATGTCCAGGGCGGAGACGTTCAGCTCCATGGCAATTCCCTTCTTCAAGGTGGTGAGTGGGCCGCCGCCTCGTGCGGCGCCCCTTTTTCACGACCGGTCGCGGACGTCGTCCGCACCGGCCGGGCTTGTGGACTAAGCGCCTGGTCCGGCGCGGAGGAAGTCGACGACGCGGTCCGGGACCGTTGTGTCGCGGACGTCGTGCTGCAGGTCGTGGCCCCCGCCGGGGACCTCCAGATAGGTCGGTGCGGCGCCCTCGGGCCACTGGGCCGCGCGCAGACGCGCGTACAGACGGCGGGAGTGCTCGACGGGGATGATCGGGTCGTCGTCGCCGTGCACGATGAGCAGCGGCAGCCGCATGCGGTCCGCGAGGCGCAGCAGGTCGCGGGGTCCGAGGTCGTCGTCGAGGTCGGTGCGTCCGCCGAGCCGGTCCAGCAGGGCGCGGACCGGGGGCGGGCCGTCCTCGTACAGCTCCCGTCCGGACAGGAAGGGCGCGACGACCGCGGCGCGGGACCACAGGTCCGGCTGGGCGGCGGAGGCCAGCAGCGCGAGGTAGGCGCCGTAGCTGGCTCCGTACAACATCGGCCGGGGTTCGCCGGGGCCGCGGGCGGCGGCCAGCGCGTGGCCCAGGGCGAGGACGTCGGCGAGGTCCGGGCCGCCCCAGGCGTCGCGGATGGCGTCACGGTGGGCGGCTCCGTAGCCGGTGCTGCCGCGCTGGTTGGGCGCGACGACGGCGACGCCCGCCCTGGACAGGCGCTGGAAGAGCGGTTCGTGGGCGAACCGCCAGGCGGCCTCGGGGCCGCCGTGCAGCGCGACCACCACCCGGCGGCCGGCCGCGGGATCGCCGTACACGATCGCCTCGATCGGCCCCGCCGCCCCCGGATAGGACAGCACCCGGGCCGGGGACGTCTCGCCGTCCGCGGCCGGCGGCCGCGACACGGAGCAGCCGGCGATGCCGACCAGGCCGGCGGGGCGGCCGGGCGCGCTGTGGACCAGGTGCAGGCCACCGGTGTTCCAGCGGGCGGCCGGATGGATCACCCCGGCGGGCAGGCCGGCCTCGGCGCCGGTGTCCTCGATCAGGTCGTGCAGGACGAGGTGGGAGCGGGTGCGGCGGTTCACCGCGAGGGCCAGCCGCCGTCCCGAGGGGTTCAGCGCCAGCGGCGTCACCTCGCCGTCGAAGGCGTTCAGCCGCTCGGGGTGGCGGGTGGGCCCGTCGTCGTCGCGGTGGCGGACGCCCAGGCGGTAGGTGCCCTCGCGGCGCACGGCCGTCAGCAGCACGCCCGCGCCGGGGGCCGCCAGCAGGACGTACTCGTCGCCCGCCGGCCCGGCCAGCGGGGTGAGGACGCCGTTCGAGGTGTCCAGGACCACGGTGGCCGGCTCGGTCCCGGCCCTGGTCAGGGCGAGCCGGTGGCCGGCCGCGTCGAGCCAGATCCCGCCCCTGACCGGGTACGGCGCCGTGGCGATGCGCTCCGGCCGTTCCGCCCGGCCGGACAGGCGCCACACCGAGGTGCGACCGTCGGCGCCGGTGGCCAGCGCCAGGGCGGCGATCCCCGGGGTCGCGCCCGCCACGACCCTGACCACGCCGCCGCGGAAGACCGCCAGCTCGTGTTCCTCGGCGTGCGCGTCGTCGTGCGACGGCGCGGTGACCAGCGTCAGGCGGTGCCCGTCCGCCCCGGCGCGGCACAGCAGCACGTCGCCGCCGTCCGTGGGCGTCGGCACGCTCGCCGAGGTCTCGCCGGCGCGGGTGGGGAGGGTCCGCGGGCGTGCGCCGGCGACGTCCCACACCTCGGGGACGAGGTGGCCGCGGCCGCGCCGGGCGAGGCAGGCGACGTACCGGCCGTTCCCGGAGAACCGGAAGTTGATGCGGGTGACGTCGGGCAGGTGGCCCTTCTCCGCTGTGGTGACGTGGCCGCTCATCGGGCGAGCCAGCCGGAGTCGTCGTCCGCCGTCCAGGGGCGGGGCCCGCCGTGCCGGAGCCTGTCCAGGAAGCTCAGGACGCCCGCCAGCCCGGTGTTCCAGCCGACGCCCGTCGCCGTCCCTCCCTCGTCCGGCGTGACCAGCGACCCGCCGCGCACGACGGCGCGGCTCCACAGGACCGCGGCCAGCTCCTCGGCCTGCGCCCGGTAGCGGGGCTCGTCCAGGAAGGCGGCCAGGTCGAGCAGGAAGTGCCCGTCACCGGCCAGGCCGTGGCAGGCCGAGGTGCCCGAGGCCAGGCGGCGGGCGTACACGGTGGCGGCGGCGCCCTCGGCGGCCTGCCGGAAGCGCGGGTCGCCGGTGGCCGCGTGCAGGCGGACGAGGAACGTCCCGATCCCCGACGATCCGCTGCACCAGTGAGGGATCCGGCCGCCGCCGCCGGGAGAGTCCGGCCACCAGGTCGTGCCGTCGCGATCTTCCGCCGCGGCCAGCAGCGTCTCCCCTGCCGCCACGGCGGTCTCCAGGCAGTCCGTGCGGTCCAGCGCGGTGCCGGCGGCCAGCAGGAACGTCGCGATCCCCGCGACCCCGTGGGCGAAGCCGTAGTGCACGAGGCCGGCCAGCGTGGAGTCGAAGTCGGCAGGGACGGGCCACAACACCGCACCGTCGGCGTGCCGGGCCGCCTTGATCAGGGCGTCGGCGCACTCACCGGCGCGGTCGCCGAAGCGGGCGTCACCCGTCTCCCGCCGGAAGTGCAGCAGGGCCAGCCCCGTGCCGGCCAGGCCGTGGCACACGTCCGGGTTCGGCCAGGTCACCGGCAGGGTGAGCGCCATCTCGACGCCCGCGGCGCGGACGGCCTCGTCGCCGAGCCGGCGTCCCGCCTCGAACAGGCCCCAGGCGATGCCGGCCCGGCCGAAGTACAGACCGGGGGACGGCCGGTGCTCCCCCTCCAGACGGCGGATCGTCCAGGCCGCGGCCTCCCGCAGGACCGTGCCGGCATCGTCGCGCGCCTGCGGGGTGAGCGCCCGGTCACCCGCGAGGACGGACGCCAGCAGGTGCAGCACCCCCGCCGAGCCGTACTGGACGGCACACGGATCGGCCGTCGCCCCGAACCCGGAGGCAGGCCACAGGGCGCCCGCGGGACCGGGGGCGGCGAGCGCCTCCAGTGACATCGCGCGCCGGAGGTGGGCGATGCCGTCGTGGAGGAGGCGATCCTGCCCGGCCCCGTCCAGGCGGCGGACGTCGGCCGCCACGGACGGCACGTCGCGTCCGGACAGCTCACCCAGGAACTCCTCCGCCCGGCGCAGGTCCCACCGCTCCTCCGGGTCCTCCGCCATCAGGCCGAGCAGCAGGGGCGCCATCGCGGTCGCCACGGGATCACCGGCGGTGGCGACGCCCACCAGCGTGGCCAGCCGCGCGTCGCGTGACCGCCCGCCGAGGGGGTCGTCGTCCAGCAGCATCGGCGTGGACGCGGTGCACAGGTGGTACAGCGTCGCGCCCAGCGCGTACAGGTCGGCGGCGGGGCCGGGCGCGGGCGCGTGCACGGCGGCGGCGCGCTGCTCGGGAGCCGCGTAGCCCGGCGTGTGGCTCCGCTGGACGACCGTGCCGGGCACGGCGGCCAGTTCCAGGTCGATCAGCCGGCATTCCCGCTCCGGAGTGATCATGACGTTGTTCGGCGTCAGATCGCGCAGCACGTACCCCTGGTCGTGCACGGTGGAGACCAGGGCCACCAGACTCCTGGACAGGCGCAGGACGATCTCCTGCCACGCCGCGTCCGAGCCGGCGCGGCGGTGCTCGCCGGTCCAGCTGCCCAGCGTGGCGCCGGGCAGGAGTTCCTGGGCCAGGAACAGGTTGCCGTCCTGCTCGAAGAGCGCCACCTTGCGCGCCGTGACGCCCGGCGGGCCGAACAGGTCGAGCATGTGCGCCTCGTGACGGAGCAGGTCACGCATGTCGCGCCCGTCGATCGACGCGCCGAGGTGGGGGCGGGCCTGCTTGATGACCACCTCGCCCCCCTCGTGCCGGTCCTCGGCCAGGAACACGCCGCCCTTGGCGCTGTGCCGGATCGCCTTGCGCACCACGAACCGGCCGGCGAGCAGCACCTGCTCCGGGCGGGCGGAACCCTGCACCGGCTGTTCCGGCTCGAACGGGCACGCCGCCCATGCCGGCGGGGAGTACCACGCCTCGCGCCGGTCGATCTCCTTGGTGCCGTCGGGCGCGGTCAGCCGGGAGACGTAGGCGCCGTCGTGACCGAGTTCGCTCGGGGCGGCGAACACCCCGTAGCGGTAGTGCACGAGACTGCCCGGCCGGTAGGCGCGATCGGACAGGATCGGCGGCCCGCTCAGGGCGTAGGTGGCCGCGTGCAGCTCCTCGGCGATCAGCACGGCGGTGCGGTCGTCCGGCGGGTACACGGTGACGAACTTGCCGACCGAGCCGCGCGGCGTCTCCCGGGACAGGAGTGCGGCCACCTCCTGAAGGCCGGAGGCGAACTTGAACGCGCACCGGTGGCGGCCCAGCACCTCGACGACCCGGGTCAGCACCAGGGGCGCCGACAGCGGGGTGGCCGACACGTGCAGCTTCCAGCCCTGCGCCCGCTGGACGGAGTCCACCGGGGTCACGTAGGTCCACGGGGTGCCGGGGTGGATCTCCCAGCCGGCGATCGCCGCCTGCCCGGTCGGCTGCTGCCCGGTCGCCCGCGCCAGTGCCGCCCTGGCGACGTCCTGGAGCAGGAGACGATCCCCCTCGGGGCGCTCACCGTTGTCCATGGGCTCACTTCCGTCCTCGCGTCTGTGCCGTTCCCGTTCCGCGCGGCGTCGCGCGGAACGGGGACGAAGGTACGGCGAGGAGTTGTGGCCGGCTTGTGGCCGAGCCCGGCGTACCGGACCGCCGGGATCGCCCGGAGCGGCCGGTCGCCACAAGTGATTCCAAGGTTCTGCCAGGACGGGGACGGCGAACCGTCACCGTCGTACGAAGGCGCCTCCTCCGGCGCCGCTGCCGTCAGTACACGTCGAACATCACCAGCCCCTCCACCACGGTCCTTCCGCAGCCGGTGAATCCGCAGCTCATCATGCAACCGGAGAGCTGGGCCTCCTCGTGGGCGGGAAGCATGTCCAATGCGAAGATGTCGAGTTCCATGCGGACGACTGTTCAGCACCGGCCTTGTGGCTCACATGTGGCCGGGGGTGAGAACTCGCGGACGGCTCACTTCTCGGCGATGAACCCGTGGTACCGGCCCATCCAGTACGGCAGCAGGTACGAGGTGCCGTCGTTCTCGCCGTGGCCGTCGCCGCCCTGGTCCAGCTTGTACGGGTCGTGGTTCCAGTGGCTGATCACCCGCTCGTCGATCGGGAGCACGGTGCCGCTGCGGAGCATGCCGAGCTTCTTCGGGTCGGCGTCGGGCCGGATGTGCCGGCCGAGGTTGACGATGTCGAGGCGCTGGCTGTTGCTCTGCTTCCAGTCGATCATGTTGATCGGGAAGCGCTTCAGCGTGTCGATCGACTGCTCCAGCCAGGGCCCGGTCATCTCCAGCGGGAAGGGGCCGTAGGCGTCGGTCCAGACCTGGTCCTTCAGCGTGACGCCGGCGATGAAGTTGAAGAACGGGTTGAGCTCGTACTGCTCCTGCTGCCAGTAGTCGTAGAGGGAGCGGGCCCAGGTGGCCTTCAGGTCGGCGTCCTGTTCGTAGCGGAGCAGGTGGTAGTAGTTCATGAACGCCATCTCGTCGTCGGACTGGTTGCCGCCGCCGACGCCCGGGGTGACCTTGGGCTGCTGGGTGTTCAGGTCGTAGCCGTGCTCGTCGATGAGCTTGGCCTTGGCCTGCGCGTACTTTTCTGGATTTTTCGCGACATGCTCGGCGATGGTGAGGAAAGTGATGATCGTCTGGCTGTTGAGGCCGCGTTCCTCCCTCCGCCACGGGTTGCCGTTGAGCTCCTTCGGGTTGAAGAAGCCCCAGCGGGTGGGCTTGCCGTCATGGTCGACCAGCGAGAAGTCGTGGTCGATCAGGTGGTCGGTGAGCCTGGTGATCACACCCGCCACCTCGTCCTTCTCCGCGCCGGTCGCGACCAGGTCGTGGTAGAGCGCGTAGAGGAAGTAGTGGCCGACCAGCTCGTCGGAGCTGGCGTCGGTCTTCCAGAACCACTTGCCGTCGGCGCTCCTGGGCCAGCGCGGGACCAGGATCTTCCAGTACGCGTCGCCCTTCTGCTTGTCGCGGTCGTGCTGCTCGTTGTCCTTGATGTTGGGGTCGGTGGCGGTGGTCTCCAGGATCGTGCGGGCGATGAAGCCCTTGGGCGCCGGGTTGGTGCCCGCCTGGGTGACGTCGCCGAGGAACTTCAGCGCCTCGAACGCCTTGCGCGCGTTGGCCTTGGCCGTGCCGTCCTTGGTGGCGGCGTACCTGAACGCCTCGGCCGCGCCGTACATGCCCGTCCAGAGGCCGTTGTTGTCGCTCGCGCCCTGGCCG
>NZ_JBSFGJ010000289.1:0-12044 GCF_053596515.1 Nonomuraea sp. NPDC001684 | reverse complement strand
CCCGCGGCCGTGTAGCTCGCCACCGTCAGCACCCGGCCGCGCCGCCGCCGCCAGGTCTCCAGCAGCGCGTGCGACATCAGCGGCAGCGCGCCGGGCTCGCCCTCCACCTCGCCGACGATCATGGCGGTCAGCTCGCGCTCCACCACCAGCCCGGCCCCGGCCGCCGGCCTGACGATCGCCGCCCGCAGCTCGGCCGCGCTCATCGGGCTCATCAGCAACGTCGCGTCCCTGGCCGACTCGGCCAGCCCCCGGTGCCCGGCGCACTGCCCGAAGAAGTCGGCCCGTACGGCCAGCACGACCCGCGGCCCCTCCTCGGCCCGCGCGGCGGCCAGCAGCGCGTCGATGAAGGCGGCCCGCCGCGCCGGGTCGGCGCACAGGGCGAAGACCTCCTCGAACTGGTCCACGACGAGCACGTCCGCCCGCACGCCGGCCTCCTCCGGCCGCGGCTCGGGACCGGGCGTGACCACGCGGACCACCGGCGGCCGGCCGCCGGAGTCGCCGGTCCGCAGTAGCCGGGGCACCAGCCCCGCGCGCAGGAGGGAGGACTTGCCGCTGCCGGACGGCCCGACCAGCAGCACCAGCCGGTGCTCGCCGACCAGCGCCGCCAGCCGCTCCACCAGCGCGCCGCGCCCGAAGAAGCGGTCCTGGTCGCTGGTCTCGAACCGGGCCAGGCCCAGGTACGGGGCGGGGGAGTCGTCCTCGGTGGCCGCCTGGGCGAGGGCTTCCCGATCGGCCTCCGCCCAGCGCCGCCGCCAGGTCTCGACGTCCCCGCCGCAGGCCCGGACGTAGGCCAGGGCGACGGGCAGCGAGGGCAGCCGGTAACCGGCGGCGGCCTGGGCGAGGGTGGCGGCGGAGTAGTGGGCGCGGGCCGCCATCGCCCGGTAGGTGAGGCCGCCGGCCTCCTGGCGTAACTTGCGCAGCTCGTACGCGAATCGGGCGACGGGCCCGGAGGCCGGGTCCAGCGGCTGCTCACGACGGCCCAACGTTCCCTCCAGCGGATCCACTCAAGATCACGTTACTGGTCACGAGAGATACGGAGTCGCCGGCCACCCCGATCAGGACGTGCCGGGCGCCGCGAACCTGCGTCCGTTCCACGACAGCGGGCCGGAGCCCGTCACGGTGAGGCCGGAGCTGGTCACGGTGAGGGCGGCGGGTCGGATCCCCTCTTCGAGGGAGGCCGGGCCCGGACAGCAGAAAGGCCAGACCCCGTCGTTCCGGGTCTGGCCTTGGAGTGTGGTGGACGATACTGGGATTGAACCAGTGACCTCTTCCGTGTCAGGGAAGCGCTCTCCCGCTGAGCTAATCGTCCTTGGAGGTGGAGACGGGATTTGAACCCGTGTGGACGGCTTTGCAGGCCGCTGCCTCGCCTCTCGGCCACTCCACCGAGTCGAACCACTCCGAGCGGAAGACGGGATTCGAACCCGCGACCCTCACCTTGGCAAGGTGATGCTCTACCACTGAGCCACTTCCGCGCTGTTGCGTGCCTAACTCTAGCGCCTTTTCCGACCAGATGCTTCCCGCTACTTGCGAAGCCGGCGGGCGACGCCGCGTTCGGTGGCCGGCAGGCTCAGGAAGATCTCCAGGATCCGGGTGAGCCGGTGGACCTCGATGCGGTGGAAGGCCGGACCCTCGGAGCGGGCCAGCAGCAACGTCAGGGCGAGCGGCGGGAGCGGGGCGTGGATGGCGTGCACGCCGCCGTCGAGCGTGAGGGCCGCCGGGCGTGGCGGGGCCGGGCTGGGGACGGTCAGGCCCTGCGGGGCGCGCCAGCTCGCGTAGACCACGCCGTGGTCGGCGGCGGTGGCGGCCCAGTCGGCGCTGAACAGCACCGGCAGCGAGTCGACGAGCGTGGTCAGCGCGCGGTCGCCCGCCGTGGTGATGTACTTGAGTATCTCCAGCTCGGGGTAGGTGCCGGCGGTCTCGCGAGTGGTCCAGATGCCTTCCACGCGGACGTCGTCGACGCTCTCCAGGCTCTTGACCAGCACCTCCCGGGGGGTGCTCTCGGGGCAGAAGACGGTGATGTCGTCGACCGCCGAGCCGGCCCCCCGGTCGAGGACGGTGACCTGGGTGATGTCGGCCCCCGCCGTGCCCAGGGCCTTGGTGACCTGGGCCAGAGACCCCGGACGGTCGGGCAGCGCCACGCGCACGCGAAGAAGCATCGATCCCTCCCTGGTGATGCCGTCCACAGCCTATAGGCGAATACCGCTTCCGGCCTGAGCTGCGCTACAACTGACGGAGTGAAGATTGGGCCGATTGGGGCATGGCCGCCCGTGGTGCTGGCGCCCATGGCGGGCATCACGAACGCGCCGTTCCGGGTGTTGTGCCGGGAGCAGGGCGCCGGGCTGTTCGTGTGCGAGATGATCACGACGCGGGCGCTGGTCGAGCGCAATCCCAAGACGCTCAGGATGATCAGGTTCGCCGAGTCGGAGCGGCCGAGGAGCCTGCAGCTCTACGGCGTCGATCCCGACATCGTCGGGCGGGCGGTGCGGATGATCGCCGAGGAGGACCTCGCCGACCACGTCGATCTCAACTTCGGCTGCCCGGTGCCCAAGGTGACCAGGCGCGGGGGCGGGTCGGCGCTGCCGTACAAGAGGAACCTGCTGCGGCGGATCCTGCGGGCGGCGGTGGCGAACGCGGGGGCGCTGCCGGTGACGATGAAGATGCGCAAGGGCATCGACGACGACCACCTGACCTACCTCGACGCCGGCCGCATCGCGGCCGAGGAGGGCGTCGCGGCGATCGCCCTGCACGCCCGCACGGCGAAGCAGCACTACGGCGGCGTGGCCGACTGGGCGGCGATCGCGCGCCTGAAGGAGGCCGTGCCCGAGATCCCGGTGCTGGGCAACGGCGACATCTGGTCGGCCGACGACGCGTTGCGCATGGTGGCGCGCACCGGCTGCGACGGCGTCGTGGTGGGGCGCGGCTGCCTCGGGCGTCCGTGGCTGTTCAAGGACCTGGAGAACGCGTTCAACGGCAGCCCCGAGCGGGTCCGGCCGACGCTCGGCGAGGTGGCCGGGACGATGGAGCGCCACGCGGCCGGCCTCACCGAGTGCTTCGACACCGAGCGGTACGCGATCGCGGACTTCCGCAAGCACGTCGGGTGGTACCTCAAGGGGTTCGAGGTCGGGAGCGCGCTGCGGCGGGAGCTGGCCACGGCCGAGTCGCTCGACGGGCTCCGGGAGGGGCTGGCCAAGCTCGACCATGACCAGCCGTGGCCGCCGAACACCGACACGCCCCGGGGCAAGTCGGGCGAGCGTCAGAAGGTGCAACTGCCTGACGGGTGGCTCGACGACCCGTGGGACTGCGTGGTCCCGGACGAGGCGGAGTCGGACATATCCGGCGGCTGACGGCGGGGGCGGAGTGGGCGTCCGGCCGGCCGTCGGACATATCCGGCGGCTGACGGACCGGTTCCTGGTGGGGCGGTCAGTGGGGGCCGGTGGCCTCGGTGCCGCACGGGCCGCCGCCGGCCGACGGCTCCAGCAGCACGCGCTCGCCGTCCATCGTCAGCGTCTCGTACCAGGACGAGATGCGCTCGGCCGAGCGGCCGGTGTAGTGGCAGATGAAGCTGCGCCTGAACCGGTCGGCCGTGCTGTTCGGCTCCGACCCGTGCACCAGGCTGCCGTTGAAGAAGAGCACGTCGCCGGGCTGCATGTCCACGGGCACCCGCTCCAGGCCCGGCGGCGGCGGGACGTACTCGCGGGTGAAGGAGAGGTCCTGGTCGGCCTCCTCCGGGCAGAACAGGTCCATCAGATGGGTGCCGGGGACCACTTCCAGGCCGCCGTTGGCGCGGTCGACGCGGTCCAGCGCCACCCAGGCGGCCACGCACGTGCCCGGCTCGACGCGCAGGTAGAAGTTGTCCTGGTGCAGCGCCTGCCCGCGGGCGCCCGGCGGCTTGAAGTAGAACATGCTCTGGGCTGCTATCGGCTCCTCGCCCAGCAGCTCGCGCAGGATCGCGGCGAAGCGGGCGTCGAGCAGGTAGCGCAGGGCGACGTCGTTCACCTGGTGGGGGTGCATGATCCGGGGGTAGTCGCGCAGGGCGTCGTAGGGCGCGCCCGGCTCCTGGGGGACGGGCGAGAAATGCCCGGGTATCGGGCCGGCGGCGTGCAGGGCCATGAACTCATCGCGCAGCTCGGCCACCTCCTCGGGAGCCAGCAGCGCGGGGACGAGCACGTACCCCCGGTCGTGGAAGTCGTTCAGCCTCATGCCCTTCACCGTAGGGACCCGGCGCGTGGGACGGTATGACCGTGACCGCTGAGAACCTGTCTGTTCCTGCTGCCGAGCTGATGATCGTCGGCCACTACGACAAGCCGGCGGGGTACGGCACCCGCCGCCCCCACGGTTCGCCGAGCTGGCTGCTGCTGTGGACCCAGGCGGGGGAGGGGCGGGTCGAGCAGGCGGGGGCGGCGTTCACCGTGCGCGAGGGGGACCTGGCGGTGCTCGGGCCGGGCTCGGCGCAGCGTTACCGGGTCGCGCCGGGAGCGGGGAGATGGCGGTTCTGGTGGGTGCACTTCCAGCCGCGCCCGTCCTGGACGGCCTGGCTCGCGCCGTACGCGCTGGCCACCGGCTGCCACCTGGTCGAGGGGGTGCCGGTCGGGGTGCGCGACCGCGTCGACCGGGCCTTCGACCGCGCGTTCCAGGACGCCCGCTGGATCCCCGGCCACACCGCGCCCGCCGCGCCCGTCCCCTCCGTGCCCGCCGCCCCCTCCGGGCCGCCGTCCGCCGCGCCGCCCGCGCCGGCGGTCGTCATGGCCAGTCCCGCCCGGGAGCTGGTGCTCGGGGCGGTGGAGGAGGTGCTGGTGCTGGCCACGGCCTCGGCGGGGGCCGTGCCCGCGCCGGGGGACGAGGGCGGGGACGAGCGGGTGCGCCGGGTGCTCGACCTCATCGCCGCCGAGCCCGGGGCCCAGCACTCGGTCGCCTCGCTGGCCCGCGCGGTGGCGCTGTCGCCGTCCAGGTTCGCGCACCTGTTCGCGGCCGAGACCGGCCTGACCCCGATGGGCGCCGTGCGCCGGGCGCGGGTGCGGCACGCCGCGAGCCTGCTGGAGGTGACCGACCTGGACGTCGGCCAGGTGGCCGCCGCCTCGGGGTTCGTCAGCCCGTTCCACTTCAGCCGCGCCTTCAGGCGCGAGTACGGCCTGCCGCCCCGCGACTACCGCGCCCGCCTGCGCCGCCCCTGACCCCCGCCAGCCCCGGCCCGGCTCAGGCCCCGGCCCGGCTCAGGCCTCGACCGGCTCACACCTCGACCGGGCCGCCGCTGCGCCAGTAGACGTTGCCCTCCCTGGACAGCAGCCCTTCGTCCACCAGGTAGCGGCGCAGCGCCGCGAAGTCGTCGTGGAAGGCCCGCAGAGCCACGTTGACGTCGGTCTCGGGGTAGCGCACGCCCGGCTCGAACACCCGCGAGACGTAACGCAGCACGATCAGCCGCTTGTCGCGGCGCATGCCCATGGTGGTCAGCCGGCCGTCGACCAGGAACGTGCGCAGCACCCGCTCCTCGGCGCTCAGCTCGGCGGGGGGCTCGGCCCGCTCCCGCAGCAGCTCGCGGAAGCGCTCCGGCCGGGCCCGCCACTTGCCGTCGTCGTCGCGTTCGGCCAGGCCGCCGCTGGCCAGGCGGTCGAGCGCCTTGGGGGGCAGGTCACCGGTGTCACCGAGCACCAGGGACGCGAGTGCGCGCAGGGTGTCGTCCTGGCAGAGCAACCCGAGCACGCGTCTGAGGTCTTCGTCGCTCACCCCTACCATTTTGTCCCATGATCGCAGCACTGTTCGTCGCCGTCGGCCTGGCCATCCCGGGCAACTTCCTGCTGTACGAGAAGGCCGCCGCCAAGAAGGACCCCAACCCCGAGCACAGCTGGACGGTGTCGGGCAGGAAGAGCGCCCAGCTCGTCGTGAACCCGTGCCAGAAGGCGGGGCTGGGCCAGGCCGGCCGCACGGCGGCCAGGACGATCGTCTACACGTCGGTGCCCGACTACTCCAAGTCCGAGCAGGTGATCCTCTACTCCTCGCCGGAGGCGGCGGGCAAGGCGGTCGGCGACCTCAGGGCGGCCGTACGGGCCTGCGGCACCGCGGCGTACCGGTACGGCGCATCCAAGATCGCGCTCGGCGACGAGGGCCTGCTGGTCACCGGCCAGGCCTACGACCACGGCAAGCCGGCCGTCGGCGGCGAGCGGGCCGTCGTGACCCGCCGCGCCAACGCCCTGATCGTCTACACGGCCGGCGGCGAGTGGGGCAAGCCTGCCAAGGCCGACTTCAGCCGGCAGCGGAAGGACGCGGGCACGATGCTCGCCAAGATCTGCACGCTCGCGGAGTGCTGAATGTCTCGATCTTGAGACGTCGCCATGACCGGACGCCTACTTTCGCCGTCCGACAATGAAGCGACAAGCCGGTGCCGGAACGCCCTTGCCAGTCCGTTCCGGCACACGGCTTGTTCTCTTTCCGCAGCCGCTCAGAGCCGGTTGAGGCCGAGCACGTGCAGCACGGCCCGGCCCTCCTCGTCGGAAGAGGTCAGGTCGACCTGGGCGTCGATGCCCCAGTCGCCGTCGCCGGCCGGGTCCTTGATCGTCTGGCGCACCCGCCACAGGCCGCTCTCCTCCTCGATCCGCAGCAGCGCGGGCCCGCGCGCGTCGGCGTCGGTGAAGATCTCCTCGTGGTCGGCGTAGTACGCGTCGAGCGCCGCGCCCCAGTCGACGTCGGGGGCCAGCTCCTCCAGCTCGTCCTCCTTCTCGATGGCGCACAGCTC
Organism: Nonomuraea sp. NPDC001684; assembly: GCF_053596515.1. Taxonomy (NCBI): domain Bacteria; kingdom Bacillati; phylum Actinomycetota; class Actinomycetes; order Streptosporangiales; family Streptosporangiaceae; genus Nonomuraea; species Nonomuraea sp. NPDC001684. Next base: position 5,317 of record NZ_JBSFGJ010000289.1, on the reverse strand, counting down.
GACCAGCCGGAACATGGCGTTGCGCACCAGCACCCGGAAGGCCCGCGGGTTGGCCGTGACCGGCCGCACCTTGGTCTCCAGCTGCGCCTGGCGCTCCAGCGCCTCCTCGGGGTTGGTCAGCTTCTCCCACTCGTCGATCAGCGAGGAGTCGACCTGCCGGACCAGCTCGCCCAGCCACTCGATGAGATCGACCAGGTCCTCGGTCTTCAGGTGCTCGGGGACCGTGCGCGACAGCGTGCGGTAGGCGTCGGCCAGGTAGCGCAGCACCGTGCCCTCGGAGCGGGCCAGCTCGTAGAACTGGATGTACTCGCCGAACGTCATCGCGCGCTCGAACATGTCGCGCACCACCGACTTCGGGCTGACCGTGTAGTCGCCGACCCACGGGTGGCCACGCCGGTAGGTCTCGTACGCCCCGAGCAGCAGGTCGTCGAGCGGCATCGGGTACATGACCTCGGCGAGCGCCTCCATGCGCTCCTCGTACTCCATGCCGTCGGCCTTCATCTGGGCGACCGCCTCGCCGCGCGCCTTCTTCAGCTGCGCCGACAGGATCTGGCGGGGGTCGTCGAGGATGGACTCGACGATCGAGACCATGTCCAGCGCGTACGAGGGCGACTCGCGGTCGAGCAGGTCGAAGGCGGCCAGCGCGAACGTGGACAGCGCCTGGTTGAGCGCGAAGTCCTCCTGCAACTCGATCGTCAGCCGGGCCCGCCGGCCCTGCTCGTCGGGCTCGGCGAACTGCTCGACGATGCCGCCGGCCAGCAGCGACCGGTAGATGGCGATGGCCTGGCTGATGTGCCGCCGCTGCCACTTGCGGTCTTCGTGGTTGTCGGTGAGCAGGTGTCTCATCGCCTGGAAGCAGTCGCCCGGCCGGTTGATCACGGCCAGCAGCATCGCGTTGCTCACCTTGAAGCGGGAGTTGAGCGGCTCGGGCTCGGCCTGCTGCAACTTCTCGAACGTCTCCTCGCTCCAGCCGACGAACCCCTCCGGCGGCTTCTTGCGCGCGTAGCCGCGCCGCCGCTTGGGGTCGTCGCCGATCTTGGCCAGCGCCTTGGCGTTCTCGATGTCGTGCTCGGGGGCCTGGCAGGCGACGTAGCCGATGGTGTCGAAGCCCGCGCGCCCGGCCCGCCCGGCGATCTGGTGGAACTCGCGGGCGCGCAGCCGGCGGACCTTGTTGCCGTCGTACTTGGACAGGGCGGTGAACAGGACGGTGCGGATGGGCACGTTGACGCCGACGCCGAGCGTGTCGGTGCCGCAGATGACCTTCAGCAGCCCCGCCTGGGCCAGCCGCTCCACCAGCCGCCGGTATTTGGGCAGCATGCCGGCGTGGTGGACGCCGATGCCGTGCTTGACCAGCCGCGACAGCGCCCGGCCGAACCGGGTGGTGAACCGGAAGCCGCCGATCATCGCGGCGATGGCCTCCTTCTCGGCCTTGGTCGCCATGTTGATCGACATGAGCGCCTGTGCCCGCTCCATGGCCGCGGCCTGCGTGAAGTGCACGACGTAGACGGGGGCCTGCCCGGTGGTGAGCATCTCCTCCAGCGTCTCGTGCAGCGGCGTCATCCGGTAGGAGTACACCAGCGGCACCGGCCGCTCGGCGTGCTTGACCACCGCCGTGGGCCGCCCGGTGCGCCTGGTCAGGTCGCGCTCGAACATCGACACGTCGCCGAGCGTGGCCGACATCAGCACGAACTGCACATTGGGCAGCTCCAGCAGCGGCACCTGCCAGGCCCACCCGCGGTCGGGCTCGGCGTAGAAGTGGAACTCGTCCATCACGACCTGGCCGATGTCGGCCGCCGCGCCGTCGCGCAGGGCCACGTTGGCCAGGATCTCGGCCGTGCAGCAGATGATGGGCGCGCCCGGGTTGACGCTGGCGTCGCCGGTCATCATGCCGACGTTGGCGGTGCCGAAGACGGCGCACAGGTCGAAGAACTTCTCCGACACCAGCGCCTTGATCGGCGCGGTGTAGAACGTGCGCACGTCACGGGTCAGCGCGGCGAAGTGGGCCCCGGCGGCGACCAGCGACTTGCCCGAGCCGGTCGGCGTGGCGAGGATCAGGTTGCTGCCGGAGACGACCTCGATGAGGGCCTCCTCCTGGGCGGGATAGAGCGTGAGCCCCCGTTCGGCGTTCCAGGCGACGAACGCGTCGAATATGACGTCGGGGTCGGCGTCGATGTCTTCCGGCAGGCGGTCAACGAGAAGGCTCACGTATCTATCCTGCCGAAGTTTGCCGGGTGGTCGAACCCGCGGCCCCTACCGGAGGTCGAGTTGCATCAGCACGGTGTCGATCCAGCGGCCGTGCTTGAACCCCACGTTGCTCAGCCGTCCCGCCTCCTGGAACCCGAATGCGGCGTGCAGCCGCAAGGAGGCGGGGTCGCCGCCGTCGGCGATCACCGCGATCAGCGAGCGGGCGTCGGTCGCCGACGCCCGCCGGATCAGCTCGCCCAGCAGCAGGCGGCCGAGCCCGCGGCCGGTGGCGCCGGGCGCCAGGTAGATCGAGACCTCCAGGCTGTGCCGGTAGGCGGGCTTGGGCCGGTACTGGCTGAGGTAGGCGTAGCCGATGACCGGGCCGATGACCGGGCCGGTGACCGGGCCGGTGACCGGGCCGTCGTCCCCGCCGTCGTTCCCGCCGTCGTCCTCGGCGACCAGGAACGGCAGCCCCGCCGCCGTGAGCGCCGCCGCCTTGGCCCGCCACTCGCCGGCCCCCGGCGGCGTCTCGTCGAACGTGGCCACGCCGCCGGTCACGTAGTGGGCGTAGATGGCGGTCACGGCGGGCACGTCGGCCTCGGTCAGGTCGCGGATCGTCGTCATGCCGCCCGATTGTGGCCGGGACGCGTTTCGCCGGTGTTACACGCGGGCCTTCGGCGCGGTCAGCAGCAGGCCGCCGAGCACCGCGAGCACCGCCAGGAACGGGCCGCCGCCCGGCACGAAGCCGCCCACGGTCAGCGTCAGGATCCCGGCCCCGACCAGCCCCGCCGCCCCCAGCATGACCCCGCGGCCGGCGGTCCCGTACGGCAGCGACGGCGGCGTCTCGAACCTCGCGAACGCCCGCACCAGCCCCCACATGACCAGGCACAACATCCCGAACCACACCGGCCAGCCGGCGAACCAGAACAGGCTGCCCGGCTCCGGCGTCTCCACGCCCAGCAGGACCACGACCACGCCGGTCACGGCGAACAGGGCGGGCATGTGCCACAGGTAGACCGTCATGATGCGCGGGCCGGCCCAGTCCAGGACGCGGCGCAGGGGCAGCCGGACCAGCCAGGGGCGCAGCAGCACGGCCAGGCCGATCTGGCCGATGCCGACGGCCATGATGGCCAGCGTGGGCGGGGCCATGTTGGACACCTCGGCGCCGGGCAGGCCGATCATGCTGCCGGGGTAGGGGCCGAACCCGACCAGCAGCGCCGCCACGCCGAACCCGCCGGCCGCCAGCAACGCGGGCAGCCGCACCCGGCCCTCGGCGTAGAAGAAGCCGATCTGGTGGACGGCCAGCCACACGAAGACGATGTTCACGTACCCGGCCGCCTCCAGGCCGGTCGAGAAGCGCACGACGTCCGTCAGCACCGCCCCGGCCGCCAGCGCGACGGGGACCAGCACGCCGAACCTGCGGTGCAGGCGCAGCGCGTACGGCGTGACCGTGACCGCGATCAGGTACACGGCCAGGAACCACAGCAGCTGCCCGGTCAGCTTGGCGCCCACCGCCAGCGGCTGCTCCGGCACCCCCAGCGTGAGCAGCACGTGGGGCAGCGGGATCCACACCGCCGCCAGCGGCAGCAACGGCCAGGCCAGCCTGCGCAACCGTCCGGCCAGCCACTCCTGGTCGCTCTTGACCGACCGGCCGCGGCTGATGGCGTTGGCCGCGCCGCCGGCGAAGAACACCAGCGGCATGACCTGGCTGAGCCACGTCACCACCCACACCCCCGGCGTGGACAGCGCGTTGCCCGTGGTCAGCCGGCCGCCCTCGTAGGACAGGACGGGGATCGTCCAGTGCTGGAGCACGATGAGCGCCATGCCGAGCACGCGCAGCAGGTCGATGAACGGGTCCCTGGCCGTCGCGCGCGGCGCCCGTACCGGGGCGGGACGATCGAGCAGGACGGTCATGGGGGAGCCTCGTTTCGAGCGGGGAGCGGATGACTCAAGGCTTCCGTCCAGGACGCCTGAGCACACTGCCGCGGGCCGCCGTCTTCAGGTCAAGATCACACCACCATGGGGGGTAGGGCCAGCCCTACCCCCGGACGCCTGCGTACCTGCTCGTACCGCCGCGCCGGGGGACTTAGCCTTCATGGCATGCGCTCCCTGATGAGGCGTGTCCTTCTCGACACCCGCTACACGCTGGTCGGTTTCCCGACGGCCGTCATCGGCTTCGTGACCATGGTCGCCGGTTTCGCCGCGGGCGTCGGCACCGCGATCGTGTGGATCGGCGTGCCGCTGCTGGCCGGCACGCTCCTGGTCGCGAGGGGCTTCGCCGACGCCGAGCGCGGCTGGCTCTCCGACGTGCTCAAGCGCCCGCCGGTGCGGCCGCGTTACCGTCCGGCGCCCGAGGGGGCGGGCCGCTTCCGCCGCATCGTCAACCCGCTGACCAACGGCCAGTCATGGCTCGACCTGCTGCACGGCATCCTGAACTTCCCGTTCGCCATCCTGGCGTTCGTGCTGACCGTGGTGTTCTGGGCGATCCCGATCGCCGGGCTGACCTACCCGCTCTACGGCCTGGTCACCTCACGCATCCCCGGCAACGCGGAGCTGCCCGAGCTGCTCGGGCTGGGCTCCGGCTACGTGGTGAACACGATCTTCTACGTCTCGCTCGGCCTGGTCTTCACATTCGTCATGCCGTTCATGGTGCGCGGGGCCGCGCTGGTCAGGGCCGGGCTCGGCCGGGCGCTGCTGACCGGCGTCGCCGAGTTGCAGGAGCGCATCGACGACCTGGCCGAGGGCCGGGCGGCGGCCGTGTCGGCCGAGGCCAACGCGCTGCGCAAGCTGGAGCGCGACATCCACGACGGCCCGCAGCAGCGCCTGGTCTCCCTGGCCATGGAGCTGTCCAGGGCGCAGCGGCAGCTCGCCAAGGACCCCGAGGCCGCCTCGGCCACGATCAGCTCGGCGATCAGCGCCACCCGCGAGACGCTCGACGAGCTGCGGGCCCTGTCGCGCGGCATCGCGCCGCCCATCCTGTCCGACCGCGGCCTCGCGCCCGCGCTGGCCGCCCTCGCCGGACGCTGCACGGTGCCGGTCGACCTCGACGTGCAGATCGTGGGCCGCTTCCAGGCGGCGACCGAGAACGCGATCTACTTCGTCTGCGCGGAAACCCTGACCAACGTGGCCAAAC